>JAAZCB010000881.1 GCA_012513545.1 Clostridiaceae bacterium | reverse complement strand
AGAGATAATCCGCCTGAGGTATTCCTGCCTTTTCGAATATTATCTTTGCATAAATCTTGTCCATCCCCAATGCCGAACCCAAAACCCCAGGTCCAACGTAGGGTATGCCTGCGATTTCAAAAAGTCCCTGTATAGTACCGTCTTCGCCATTTGCTCCATGTAATACCGGAAAAATCACATCTGTCTTTAATCTGTTTTGCTTTGTATTATCAACCTGGTTATTCTCACACGGTGCAATTCCGTTGTTAACAATGGAGTCAATAATACTGCAATTTGCCTCAAGACTTTTCACCCTGCCCTTAAGGGCAATTTCTTCCCATTCCCCCGATGCAATCTTCTCCAAAGGTCCGTTATACGGGAGCCATCTTCCTTCTTTAGTTATACCCAGAATTGAAATATCAAATTTATCAGTATTAATGTTCTTAATAATTGATGTGGCCGAAACCCTGGAAACTTCATGTTCAGACGACTGTCCGCCAAAAATTATCAACACTCTTTTTTTATCTTTCATATGTTTTCTCCCCTTATAGTATGTGCTAAGAAATAAATAATACTAAATATATATATTTCTCATTTTACTATTTAAGCACAATAACTTCAAGATTTCCGGCAAATTAGCAATATATGCCTGACCATTACTTTAATAAAAGCATAAACTGTCCTGCCAATAAATGAACTTCCCTTTGACAAACAGTAACAGTCAGCATTAAGTAGAATTCAACAACCTATAAAACATTGGTACTAAAAGAAACAAACTGAAAGAAAATATCTTATAACAAATAAAATCAAAACCTCATATCCATTTGTTGTTTAGAATTAAAAAACTTCGGGACATCGAATCCCTCGCTTTTTGCCGGATTTCACCTTGTGAAATGGCAATAAAACAATGAAATGACTATATAATTATTTTATCACATCCAATATATTATGTCCACACATTTGAAATTTGGAGGGTGTACATTTTAATCGTGCCCCAGATTATTCCAAGAACTAAAGCTCCAAGGCTAAGAGAATGTAAACTCGCTACGGGTCGAATCAAACTCTCTTCGCTCAAACAGTGATTCGACTTATCCTTCGCTTCGTTAACATTCTCTAAAGCCTTTATGCAATGTTCTTTCCATAATATGGTTCACGATAATTAAATGCACCCAAATTTGGAGGTGTAATTCACTAATATTGATACATGAACACCACCGTGCATCGCCAGTGCAGGTACATACTTTTTCTATTTATCGGTATCACTGCATTGTTTTAATATATTATCCAATATGTTTACATAATCTGAAAATTCTTTTTTTCCCTTTGAAGTAAGGTTATATCGGGTACGCGGTTTGTTATTAAAAAAGTCCTTGGAAATTTTAATATGACCTGTTTCCTCCAGCTTTGTCAAATGAACGCTCAAATTTCCATCTGTCGCACCGGTTATTTCCTTTACTTCCTTGAATGTTTTCTCTCCCGTCATAAGACAGGAAACTATTGCTATTCTGAGTTTGGACTGAAATATATCAGGTATTGAATTAATGTCCAACTTACTCCCCCCTAGCCTGACGCGACTTTAAGAATAATCCCGTGTAAAGGAAGGTAAATGGCAGTGATATAGATTGGAGCAACCATATAATCTCCTCTGTAAACACAGGAATATTAAAAAATGCATAGGTAAGGCTTAATACAATAAAGACAATTCCTGTGTACTTAAGCTGCCTGTATCCTGCAAACATTGAGGTTGCGATTAAACCGACAGCAAGACTGAATAGCATTACTGAAAAAGTATTCGTATGTACAACAACGGTACTCATATTTTGTGCAGCTTGCGAAGTATCAATGATAATTCTCTGAGGAATTATATTCATAATTAAAATTAATAACCATAATATTATCAATTGCTTTTCGAGACCCACTAACGGAAGCTTTTTTGATACATTTCTATATATAAGAGCAGCTATAAGTGCAATAAAGCCAACAGGAAATACGTAATTTATTACAGGATACCTGATTGATATATCCAGCATTTTATCTTGATTTGCAAGCATAAACGCTTGTATGACACTGTTAAAAATAAACAGTATGCCCCAATAAATAAATATTCTGCTGAAAGCTGCAAAGGATTTGCTGGTACGGTCTATTATCCCTTTAATCAAAGATATGTTCTCTACTGCCTCATTAATAGTTTTGTTATCCATAAAAACACCCCTTATTCATAATTATAAAGTACTTTATATTTTAAAGTATAATGCTAAATAAAGTTTTTGTCAATTGTAAAACAAAAAAAGGGGTGTACATTTTTCTTCACTACTATTAAATACACCTTTAAATAAACCTCAATAAAAGGGTTCTGAAAGTTTCCTTCAGGCGAACATGTCGGCTGGCAGAAGTGGCTTTGCTGTTTAATACTGGTTCTCGAATCTGCCAGCCTTATAAAAAACAGTTATGACTTTAAAGTTTTTAAGATTCTGATATAGTGGTTTGCTTCACGTAGTACATGATCCCCAAGCAGCGGATACGCTATTGCTTTTATGGAACAGTCTGTCAAGCCTTTTGTACCTGCTGCTTTAAAGTCTCTTAACTCTTTTGTCGCTTCAAGGCTCTCATCAGTCACGTCGGCAAGATTCATAGCCTGATCATGTGCTTCAACAGCTTTCATGGTCAGCTCGTCAAACTCATTCCCAAAATTGTTTGCTGTGCTGATTAGATTCACTTCCGTCGGATCAAGGAGACCGCGTATAAATTTTGAATGCTCCGCCATAATCCGGTTCCAGAAAATCTCCTGTTCCAGGAGGTCTTTTTCTGTGAGAATTTCCTCACGGTTCTGCAATTTAACAAGCATCGAAAGATAAAGTTTAGCCTCTCTTAAAATGTGGTCAATGAGAAGTGGATAATTAGTGGTAAATAGCTTGCAGCAAAGTACACTGTTAAGTATTTTTGATTTAAATTGGGCAAGTGCGGTTGTCAGGCAGATAGCTTTCCTGTTTAACATAAATACCCTCTGTTCCAGCACCGGATTTGGCATTAACACGGTATTTCCGGCCAAGCCAGCTTCTAGCTTTGTCAAGCCAGAGTTAATCTTTATCCCGGTATAAAATTCAGAAACCCGCTCAGCATTCAGAGTCAATGGTGTGACCAATTCGCCTGAAGTTGCCGTTTCAGGGCTTATAACACCATTTGCAAGTGATATTGCTTCAGCCAGAAGCATTTCAAATTGAATCTTGAAGTTTTCAGCTTCCTCAGCCAGTCTGACATCCTTAGCGGTAAAACTGCTTTGAAGGAAAATTGAGTGCTCCTTTGCGATTCGCGCAAAGAAAAGGTTTAGTTCCAGCGAAAGACGTATATACTTTTCACTCGAAAGCATTAATTTCACATCCCTTATTTATATAATTTTTCAATCTACCGAAGTAAATCCTTCAAACATGTGCACATGACCGTCTGCAAACCATGTAATTCCCCTATAGTAATGGTAATGACCATCCTCAACCTCTAATTCCGGGCCGGTTTGAACAGCATAATAATGTGCATGTCCATCATTGTATGTTGTATATCCAGCCATATGGTGCATGTGTCCCGGAACGTCAGGATTGGCGCTGGTCACACCTGAATAGTTGTGTCTATGGCCGTCTTCAAATGAAGTCACACCTCTGTAATTATGTGAATGAAGAGTCGCAGGCATATTAATCACTCCTTTATACATTTTATGTTAATCGATAGTTAAGTGTTACCAGAAATCTAAGTAATTCAAAAAGCATAGTGGATATTTATTTCCTTTTATGCTAAAGCTAAGTAAGTATATTAGAATATGTATGGGAGGAGCTTTATGAAAATAAATGAGCAAAAAAATTTTAAAAGACCGCCTCAATCCTATTGGATGGCCTCAACACCCAAAACAGATTACACGGTTTTGGACGAGGATATCAAGGTTGATGTGGCAATCATCGGAGGAGGAATTACAGGAATTTCCTGCGCATATTATTTAAATAAAGAAGGCTTTAAAATAGCTGTCCTTGAGGCCGATCATATTGTCCAGGGCACTACAGGGCATACAACTGCCAAAATCACATCTCAACACGAGCTAATTTACAACAAAATCATAAATCAGATGGGCGAAGAATTGGCAAAACAATATGCCGATGCAAATGAGTCAGCTATCGCCGAGATCAGGAGAATTGCAGAGGAAAACGACATCAATTGTGATTATACTGTCCAGCCAGCATATGTATATACTAAAAAAGATGACTACATCAAAAAGATCAGTGATGAAGTTGAAGCAGCCTCAAAACTGGGTATTAAGGCTTCGTTTACTAAAGAGATACCTTTCTCCATCCCTATAAAGGCTGCTGTGCGTTTTGACAACCAGGCCCAATTTCATCCGCGCAAATATCTGCTAGCTCTTGCCAAGATACTATCCGGCAGCGGCTGCAACATATTTGAGAAAACCAGAGCAGTAGACATTGAGGAAAACAGCGGCTATGTAATTACTACTGATAATGGCAAGAAAGTAGGTGCACAAAAGCTTATTATTGCATCTTATTATCCTTTTTACAATAAGCACGGTGCGTATTTCACGAGGCTTTATTCTGAAAGGTCCTATGTTATTGCTGTTAAAGCCAGGGAAAAATATCCGGGAGGAATGTATATCAATGTGGAAGAACCTGCACGTTCACTCCGCTATCAGGATTCGGAAGACGGCGAACTAATGCTGGTTGGCGGTGACCATCATAAAACCGGGCAGGGTGATGACACCAGAGCCCATTATGAAGCGCTGATTGATTTTGCAAATGAAATCTTTACAGTACAAGATATTCTTTATAGGTGGTCTACCCAGGATTGCATGACAATGGATGGATTGCCCTATGCCGGTCATTATACCTCCAATACCCCCAACATGTATATCGCAACAGGGTTTGGGAAGTGGGGAATGACCAACAGTACAGTTTCTGCGATGATTATCAGAGATTTGATTCTAAATGGCCAAAGTCCCTGGCAGGATGTTTACAACCCTTCACGCAAGACCGTTGCAGCCTCAGCAAAAAACTTCGTTGTGGAAAACCTTGATGTGGCAAAACATCTTATAGGAGGCAAGCTTGCGCCTCTGCCGGACGATATTGATATAGAGCCTGGTGAAGGAAAAGTAATAGAGACAAATGGACAGAGGACCGGTGCATATAGGGATGAAAAAGGTTCTCTGCATTTGGTGAACACAACATGCACCCATATGGGCTGCGAGCTTAACTGGAATTCAGCGGAAAAATCCTGGGACTGTCCATGCCACGGTTCAAGGTTTTCATATGATGGAGATATAATTGAAGGTCCGGCTGTTAAGCCTTTAAGTTCAAATAAAGATGTAAACACTATAGAGAAAGTACTAAAAGATGACTATTAAGTACCACTTGTCGGTAGTATCCGTCCAAAAGTCAAAAAATTGCTATTTAGAGTTTTGTAATAAAAGAAGACAAAAAATCAGAGCACCTGAGAAGGTTTCTGAAGGTGTTAAAATAGACCTTGGAAGCAATGACTTTGGTGAATGTTAAGTCTAAGTTTAATTAATATCGATTCAGTATAACAATATATCTGTTAATTATTATTAAACACCCTAATACTATTTCAACAAGTATTAGGGTGTTTAATAGGGCCATTTCACTAAGGAAAACCTTCTGATATTTGCTTGTAGTAGATAATCAATCCCGTAGCCATCATAAACAAGGTGCCTAAAAACAATCCGAGAAATAAAAATCCACCATAAAGTACATAAAATTGCTTTGCAGTCTTTTGTCTGGAGTCTGTAAAATTATTATAGCGGTAGCTAACGCTGCCATCCTCCTTAGTGTATTCTACTTTTTCCCTTGTGGCATTATCTACAGCATCTGCACACGCAATTTTTTCTTCGTTTGTACCGTCTATGTCAATGGAAATTTCGTATTCCGGCGAGCTTGCATATTCGCCATAAGCACTCAACTGGTCAGTTATTATTTGTGACATTACGGTATCACTGCTTAGAACAACATAATGTACATTCATTCAGAGGTTTGATAAAAGAATGAGTAAAAACACTAAGGTAAACAGGCATATGGATGCCTTTATCCCGTATGTTGATATAGAGAAGCCAAACGGTACTGGAAAACTCAAAAGTTTCGAAAAAAGCATAAAAATCAGCTTGGACAAAAGAATGCCGAAAAACAGTCCTGTAATGATGGACACAACACCTGTTATGAAAGTTTCAAAAAAAAAGATGAGGACAATTAAATTGTCTCCATTATTGCTATTCATAAGAAAAATGACCCGAATGGCAGTATAATTATCACTAAGAGAAAAGATAGGTATTGCATTATAGCCTGGAATTGATATATAATATATGTATAAGTGTAATTCTATATATTCGTTTTCACTTGTAAGCAACTAATCAGGCGGCAATTTCTTTTCTTCAGGAGTTTTCATTTACTTTTCATTTAAGTAGAGCATAAAAAAAATTATTTGTTTTTTACCGGTTTATAGTGAATATTACACCTTTTTATAAATATTTTCTATTTTTATTAATATTCCCATTTTTCAATGTTCCTTAATATGGGGCACAAAGAAAGAAAGTGCTTTTTTATCTGTTGCCTATAATTGTAAAGCACTCTTAACAAGAATAGGGAGGTATTTTATGTCTACTAATATTTTCAAAAAAACTGCAAGCTTTATTGTTACAGTTGTATTTATTCTTGCACAGGTTCTTCTGATAAGTATTGGGCTGCTAAATGAAAATGTCTATGCGGCAAGCGCTTTTACAAAAATTGAAGCTGAAAACTACAGCAACATCTATGGAAATCAGATAAAAATCGTCAGCAACGATTCCAGTGGAAATGCGCTCGGTTATATCAATAACGGTGATTATGCTGCGTATAACAACATTGACTTTGGCAGCGGGTCAGTCTCTTTTACGGCAAGGGTTGCAACAGAAAAAAATATAACCATACAGATTAAGACAGGAAGTTCAAACGGTAACGTTATTGGCACCTTATCCGTAAACTCAACAGGAAGCTTTAATTCCTATCAGGAAATGACCTGTAATATTAATAATGTTTCTGGCGTTAATAATTTGTATCTGGTATTTTCCGAAGCTGTTAATATTGATTGGTTTGTTTTTACTCCTTCAGGTTCAACAGCAACGACTACTCCGACGATTACTTCTACTCCGAACAATTCTCAGAGAAGTGCTTTTACAAAAATTGAAGCTGAAAGCTTCAGCAGCGTCTACGGAAACACAATAAAAGCTGTCAGTATCCAATCCGGCGGGTCTGCTCTCGGTTACATTGAGAATGGTAATCATGCCGTCTATAACAACGTTAACTTTGGCAATGGAGCAATCTACTTTAAGGCAAGAATTGCATCAAAAAACACTTCTTCCATACAAATAATGACAGGAAGCCAAAATGGTGCAGTTATAGGTAACCTAAACATAAACCCGACAGGAGATTTTGATACCTATCAGGAAGTAACCTGCAGTATTAGTAATGTTTCCGGCGTTAATAATTTGTATCTTGTTTTTAACGGATCTGTTAATTTGGATTGGTTTATTTTTACTCCTTCAGCAACACCAACTCCTACAATAACTCCTACAATAACTCCGACCTCCACGCCGTTTCAAACTTCAGTCTCTACAACGAGAAGTGCTTTTTCAAGAATTGAAGCCGAAAGCTATAACTATATTATGGGGAATGAAATTAAAGTTTCCCGTTTTAGTGATGGCACTACAATAATGGCGTATATCGAAGAAAACGATAGTTTAGGCTATTATAATATTGATTTCGGCAACGGTGCGGCCCTGTTCAAGGCATATGTTTCAACAAATTCTGCAACAAATATAGAAATAAGGTTAGGAAGTCCTGGTGGTACTCTTATAGGTAATTTGTCGGTACCCTCAACCGGAAGTTGGGACAACTGTCAGGAAATGACTTGTAACATTAGTAAAACTTACGGGGTTAATAACATATATCTGGTATTTAAATCGCCTGTAAATATTGACTGGCTTTCCTTTTCCCCTGTGGGAACTACAGCTCCGCCTACAATAGCTGCTACTCCAGCACCGGTAAGAAATGCCTTTTTACAAATACAGGCAGAAAGCTGTAACAGCTTTAGTGCTTCTTATACACAGGCCTTTGGAATTCCTAACAACGGCGGTACTGCTGTAGGGTATGTAAAGGATGGGGATTATATTGTATTCAACAACCTGGACTTTGGCAGCGGTGCCTCCAGTTTCAGAGCAAGAGTTGCTACAGAATCCGGCACCAGCATTGAAATAAGAAAAGGAAGCTCTTCCGGTTCACTTTTGGGTACTTTGTCTGTAACGTCTACTGGAAGTTATGAAAATTACCAGGAGTTTACCTGCAATATTTCCAATGTTTCAGGAGTTAATGATCTATACTTAGTATTTAAAGGATATATAAACACTGACTGGATTATGTTTACTCCAATCACCACCTCCACAGCATCAATTAATGCTTTTACAAAAATTCAGGCTGAGAATAACAGCTCTGTCAGTTCCTCAAACATCCAGGTGATAAATCTTACTGGCTCAGATAAAGCTATAGGTTATATTGAAAGCAGTAACTATGTTATATTCAACAATGTAGACTTCGGTTTTGGAGTAGCTTCATTCAAGGCAAGAGTTGCATGTGATTCCGGCTCTACTACTAATATCCAGATAAGGGTCGGAAGTTCTACAGGTACACTGTTAGGCACTTTATCGGTTTCCTCTGAAGGAAGCTGGGATGACTACCGGGAACTAGCCTGTGGTATCAGCAGTATTACCGGAATACAAAATCTGTATCTGGTATTTGATGGACCTGTAAATGTAGATTGGCTTACCTTTGCATCTGTCCCAGTGACTGCTGCTCCCACTGTAACGCCTACTCCTACTCATGCGCCTACTCCTACTCCTACTCCTACGCAAGTGCCTGTATATACACCCGTTGTTGGATCACCTACAGCTACTCCTACACCAATAGCACTCGATCAACCAAACATGAATATTGCAAGGAATGTTCCGGGGAATGTTGAAATTGCAACCCTACAGACAATTTCATCAGTTCAGGAAGGCGAACTGACTCTCAACGGTATTGGTACCTTGAGAGGTAAAAAGGAAATAGTACTCCTTGTTGACAATTCAATAACCACCAGTTATATAATCGAAGATACCGTATCCCCCCTTGACTTTGCAATATTTTCCAATGGCAGCATTCGCGGAGTGGGCTCTAGTGTAGATGTAATAGGCAATGTACATGCAAACAATACTCTTGAGACGTATATTGCCAACCTTAATGTTGATGGGGTCTTGTCTTCTTCAAACTATATTGTCGGATATGGTACAAATACAAACGGAACTTTCAAAGCCATTTCCAGCCCGCTACCCATGCCTGTATTTCACGATAAATTAATACAGGAAGCCAACACTGACCCTGAAAAGCTGGTGTTTGATCCGGCCGAATTTACTCTAAATGCTGATGTAGCATTTCCGGATCAACCTAATTTCAACATTAGGTATGAAAGCAATAATACTTTTGTGATAACAGGTGCAGGAACTTTTGTCATGAAAAATACAATGTATTTTAAAGGAAATGTCAGAATTTCTGTTCCTCATATAATTAATTCAGGTTCAAAATTCCTGGTTGCGGACGGTTCCATTACTCTTGAGGGCCACGATGTAAATGATGTGGAACTTGATCAAAACGCCATTGATAACACTACCAACCAGCTTAACGTGTACTCGATACATGGTAGAATATATGTAACTACCGAACGAAGTAAGATATACGGAGTACTTTATGCTGCAGGTATTCCAAATCCAGCTTATCCGAATGATTGTGGAGTAGTAATCATTCAGGGCAGGGACACTGCAGTTTATGGTTCGATCGTTGCAGGTGGCGATGTCAGGGTTGAAGGAAGCACTTCAAAATACTACAACTCCTCCGGCATATCCTCAAAAATCGAATCAGATTATATCCGTTCTGCTGCACCATTTACTTTAAAAGATACTGCAAAACAAATTTTATCCAGCTTCGCAGGTACCGATACAAAAATGTGTGCCTTGCAGTATTCTGATTCTGCTAACGACAACACCTTCAGTCTGTATGATCTTTCGATACCGACTAATGTAGCTTCTTTAGAAGGTGTCATAAATGCTTTTCCTGAAAATATAAGCAAGCAGAGCAATCTCGGAGACGCTTTAAGACGCGGATACCATGTTCTGAATGATATGACACAGGCATCTTCAGATGCGGTTAAATACATAATTGTCCTGACAGCAACACTACCTAACAAATGGACAAGCGATGATGCCGGTCTTACAAGTATGAAAACCTCAGACGGACCTGCTGATAACGCCTGGATTGCCGGTGATGGTAATATTGATGCTGACGGAAAAGCAATGGATTACGCTAAGCACATGGCTGGAATAGTAAATTCAAGCGGCATAAAGACTTACTTTGTCGATAGTCCGATTAATGATATCTCCGCCAGTGTTGAACAGATCGCTATTGCTGCCGGGTCATCAGAAGTCTCTCCCGGCAAACACTACTATGATACGCCATCCATACCACAGCTTTCAAGCCTTTATAATACTATATACGTAGAGCCTCCGACAGTAGTAGTATTACAGAGCGTCGAATATACTGAGGATTTTCCTGAAGGAATAATGGTAATTGATGTCCCCGAGGGTTTAGACATAAGTACGACAACACTGCCTGACGGTAAGAAAAAGTATACGGTATTCGGAAACCTTGAGGTAAAACTTATTCGTAACGGCTCGGATTATACAATCGAGGAGACCCCTTTTGATATAAAGGTGCGTGCGACAAAGCTTGGGGAAATCCCGTTTAACGGAAGCAATGCAACTATTATATATACTATTGAGTATATTGATGTGTTTGGAGAACGAAGAACAGCATTCTTCCAAAAAAACTTCAGCAATTTTACAATGAATGTGTATATGCCTATTGACGCAGGTTGATTTAAAAAAATAATTTATTTACAAACCGATAGCGATGGGGTGACCAACCCCATCGCTATTTTTTATTCTTAATTCTTAAAGTGAAGCAATTACTTTGTTAATAAAACTTTCAGCTTGTTTTAAATCTTTATCATTTGGGTGTCCCTGTGATAACCTGCCAATAAAATCAAAAAGCTTGTTTTTGCTGAATTCTCTTGCAATTAAGCAGCCTTTGCATGCAAAACTTCCCTTTTTTATCGCTCCCTTTGATGTTAGTAGCCTAAGGAGCTTATTGTTGTAGAATTTCACACCAATTCCGCTGGTTGAAAAAACAAAAACATTTTTCCCGTTAAAATCTAATTTTTCGACAAGTTTAAACAACTTTGGCGACATACTCTCCTTATAAACCCCTGAACCCAATCCAATCAAGCTGTAATTTCTCAGGTCAATACTGTTTAAATCCCTTACATTTACCAGTTCAGCATTAGTTTTTTCAGCAAATACCCGTGCAACTTTTTCAGTGTTTTTCTTATACTCGGAACAATAAATTATATTGGCTTTCATACACCATTCCCCCTGACAAATTAATAACTGCATAACTCTTCAACTAATGTAATCCATTAATGTCCTGTCTGTTCATCCTATTACCCTTGTCTTT
>JAAZCB010000880.1 GCA_012513545.1 Clostridiaceae bacterium | reverse complement strand
CTACGGTTACTACCATATTTTCTTCCAGAAACACTTCACTTGCCGGGCTTAATCTCGGGCCTTCATGGACTTCCAATCCAACGCCATGTCCGAGACCATGTCCAAAATACTCACCAAAGCCTTCCGCTTCTATAATATCTCTCGCAGCCTTATCTGCTAAAGAAGCCTCAATACCTGCTTTTAATGTTTTCAATGCTCTTTCCTGAGCATCTTTTACAATGTGATACACTCTTTTTTGTTCATCAGAAATTTGTCCTAAAGCAATTGTTCTTGTCATATCTGAAGAATAACATTCCACAATGCATCCAAAATCAAGTGTTATCAAATCTCCTTTTTCAAGTATTTTATCAGAAGCAGTGCCATGGGGCAATGAAGAACGTTTTCCTGATGCTACTATGGTATCGAAGGACAATCCGGATGCACCTTGCTTCTTCATATGGAATTCCAGTTCAAGTGCGACTTCCCTTTCGGTTAGGCCGGGCTTTATAAAAGCTAATAAATGCTTAAAGGCATCATCTGCAATTTCTGCGGCATTTTTTATTAGCTGCAGTTCACTTTTATCTTTTATCATGCGTTGTGTCTCAATAATTTCTTGTCCGCCAACTATGTTTTCAGAAGAATACTGCTTTAAAAGCTTTTTATATTCTAACGCTGATAAATGCTTTTCTTCAATACCAAGTTTTATTTTATCGTATTTTGACAAAAAATCAAATACCGAAAAGTGTGCATCTATGCGGACTATATCGAAAATATCCTTTTTATCATTTGCTGCTTCAAAATACCTGAAGTCTGTCAGCAGATAATTCTTATCTTCAATCAATATAATGAAATAATGAGATGCTTCAAAGCCGGAGAGATAAAATTTATCCTCTGGCTTCGAAATCAAAAATACATCGATTGACTTATTCTTCATTATCTTTTTCAGTTCGAGTATTCTGTTAAGATATTTTTCATTATACAATTTTAATCACTTCTCCGATAATGCCGTAAATATCAGCCATCATTTTAGATAAACTCATTTCCATTTGCAAATATTCCGCAGCTTTTGGGTCCTTAACAATGATTTGGTATAACTGTTGTATTTGCTGCATTTTTTCATCCTCTACTTCATTTCCGAAAAGCTGTTGTGTCTGTATATCAAGCTGTTTTTTCTGGAAATCATCCAGCATTTCCTTAACTTCTATATTATGAGAAATTTCAGTTTTGATGTCATTATAACGTTTATATTCATCAGAATCCTTAATAGCTCGTGCTAATTGATGAGCGCAATCATATACGTTCATTTTATTTCCTCCTTAAACCTCCATAATAATCGGTAAGATTACAGGATTTCTTTTTGTACGTCCGTAAATAAAATCTCTTAATTCTTCTTTTATTGCATTTTTCAAAGCAGCCCATTCACGTACATTTTCTGATTGACATCTTGATAGGCGTTCCTTAACCACCTGTTTTGCAGAATCCATTAGATCCTCAGATTCTCTGACATAAACGAACCCTCTGGATATTAAGTCAGGACCTGAACATATCTGACCGGTTTCCTTGGATAAAGCAACCACGACTATAATAAGGCCACCTTCAGAAAGCAGTCTCCTGTCTCTAAGTACAATATTTCCAACGTCACCTACACCAAGTCCGTCCACTAAAATTCTGCCTGAAGGTACGGATTTTGAAGCTATTTGTGCACTATTGCT
>JAAZCB010000879.1 GCA_012513545.1 Clostridiaceae bacterium | reverse complement strand
TGCAGTAAATCTGAACCGAAAACCTGCAGAGGATTATAAGTTATCAAATTTTTTTCCTGTTAACTAAAGTCTAATCTTCTAAAATTTATGCTCATAAGAAGCCCCATACAGAACATTATATTCCATAATGATGATCCTCCATAGGATAAAAATAATAAGGGAATTCCGGTTATAGGCATTATTCCCATAACCATACCGACATTAACAATAAAATGAAAAAACAACATACTTGAAATACCGCCTGCTATGTAGTATCCAAAAGTATTATTAGTATTTTTCATAATGACTAAGGTTCTAAAAATTAATACAAAATAAAGAAAGAATACAACAAGACCCCCTGTGAATCCTAATTCCTCAGAGAGAATACTAAAAATAAAGTCAGTACTTTGCTGCGGTAAAAAACGATAATGACTTTGCGTTCCTTTTAAAAAGCCTTGACCAAAAATACTGCCGGAGCCGATCGCTATTTTTGACTGAATGATATTCCATCCTGAACCTAAAGGATCAGTTTGAGGATCTAAAAATACAATGAGTCGTTTTATTTGATAATCTTTTAATACTTTGCCGCCTGCTATAGAGGCTATTAAAGAGAAGGTTATAATACCGAACACAAAGGCTATCCAGAAAAAGTATCTTCTCTTCAAAAGAAAATTTCCTATAATTCCTGTTAGAGTAACCAATGAGCAGGCCAAAACCACAATCATCCGCAGTTTAAAATCAGTAAATAGTGTTACCCAGGGTATATCCTGTTTTACAATTTCGGATTCCCAGACAGGTAATACAGTCATTATTATTGTCAGCATACCGGCTAAAAAAACCATTAATAGATACCGTAATGGAACACCCGCGATAAAACACATTATGAGAAATATTGGAATATATACGCTTGCTGTCCCTAGATCCGGCTGAAGAAGAATAAGACCGACAGGCATAAGCAATATGCATAAAGCAGTAAAAAAACGCCTTCTTTCAGATATTTTCTCAGTTTTTTCTAAATACCAAGCCAAAAATAAAATAAAAACAGTTTTACCGAATTCCGAAGGCTGTATACCCAATGCACCTATTCCAATCCAGCTCCTGGCGCCATTAACGTATCTTCCAAAAAATCTTGTAAATAACAGCATTGCCAGCAATCCGGGGAATATCCATTTAAGCCAGCGTTTTATTTTTCTATAATCAAAAAGCGCAGCAAAAAACATAATTATTAAACTTGTTGCCGCCCAAATTATCTGTTTAATATATTCATTATTTACAAGAATATTATCGGAGTTCACCCCTGAAGAATATATGAAAAATATACCCAATATAATGAGGAGAACTGATGCGCTTAAGAGTATATAATCAAATAATGCAAATATTTTTATCTTTATCATTCCTGTCTTCCTGCAGGTTTTGTTAAGTACCTGAAACCAAGAGCATTAACCGCCTCATCATATGTCTGATGTGCAAAAATACCCTGAAAAATAATAGCCGAAGCATATGGCCCCCACCATTCCCATTGATTTTCAGCTTCAACTATCACAGCTACTACCACGGCGTCTTCAGGAGGCCCATCAAACGGAGCATAGGCAACAAACCAGGAATGCCAGCTGTTTTTTATACCTGCAACCTCAGCAGTTCCTGTTTTACCGGCAATTTGAACAACTTTATTCCTCATAAAAACGCTTGAGGCTGATCCGTCTGTTACAGTATAGCGAAGGTAGTTTTTAAGTGTCTGCCAGTGTTCATTTTCAATATTTGATGTATAGAGAACTTCTTCGGGTATCTTTTCTACCACTTCACCTGTCACAGGATCCCGGACTTCTTTTAATAAATGAGGTTTATATATTGTTCCATTATTCACGACCATTGCCATCATATTTGCTACCTGAAGAGGTGTTGTCTGCAAATACCCCTGCCCTATTGAAAGATTCATAGTATCGCCTCCAAGCCATTTTTCATGGTAGCGCCTTTCCTTCCACTGAGCCGTTGGAACAAAACCAGAAGACTGACTGGGCAGGTCTATTTGTGCAGATTGACCATACCCGAATTCCTGTGCATACGATGAGATTCTTTCAACACCTAAATGATCTCTTCCCACGGTCCAAAAGTATATATTGCAGGATTGAGCAAGAGCATTTTTTAAATCAAGATAACCGTGTCCGGGTCTTCC
>JAAZCB010000878.1 GCA_012513545.1 Clostridiaceae bacterium | reverse complement strand
CCCACATTTTATTGAAGGTGTACATATTGAACGGCAACGAGTACAGTACTCCGTGATAATTTGCTACTGGAGAGTTTGTAAACCGATTAAAGGAGGCAAACCGCTGTACATAATCCCAGACAATTTTATTATTAGTATGAAAGATATGAGCACCATATTTGTGAACGTGAATACCCTCAACATCTTCTGTAAAGACATTACCTGCAATATTCGGTCTCCTGTCTATCACAAGTACCGACTTGCCAGATGCTTTTAATTGCTGTGCTACCGTTGCTCCGTAGAGTCCAGAGCCAACTATTAAACAGTCTATCATTTTATCACCCCATACAATTCGTTAATATAATCAGCAAAGAAGGGAGTATCCCAGTCAATTTTTCTAATATCATCTAAATATAATTCTGAGAAGCTGTTCACTATTAAAGCGTGATTATCTTTCATTTTCTTCTCAAGTAACAAATTTCCGCCTCGAATATCTATGGGTGCAACATGGGCTAGATGGTATTCATAGTATCTGTGTGGAATATTAACTTTATCAAATTCTGTAACTTCAGAATTTGGAAGATGAGCATGACATATTCCAACATCATATCTGCTCAGTATGCCATAGGCTTTCTCAGGCTCTTTAGAAAAATCAAGTTTATCCTCTATAATAAAATCACGATTAGTGCTTGCCAATTCTTTGTAGGGATTGTTTCCATCATGCTCTACTATATTTGCCGTGTGTAGATGGACCACTATCCCAGCAGATAATAGCTTCTTAATCAAATCAATGTAATATAATCGACCGCCGCTTCTACTATCAGATGGATCTGACAAAACACGTCCTGCCAAAATGACAGCATGAATTTTATTATCCAAATTTGACAATTTTTTCTCGTACTCAATATTACCCCTCAGTCGATAAGTTCGCACATCTTCATCTATATTATAAACCATTTTCTTTTTATCTACGAACCCTTGACCGTACTTTTTTTCAAACAGTTCAAGGTTCAGCGGATCATTAAGGACAATTCTTGATGCATGTTGAAATGCCCACTTCTCAAAAAAACTGTAATATAATCTTGTTTCTTTTTGTGCACGAACATATGCTTCTGGTTTCAGTAAAACAGTTAAGAAAGCTGATTCATCAAAATCGTTGTAACTTGAATGAACTGCATCGTATTCTGTTCTATTTACTCGTCTCAATAAAGATATATTCAACAACCTAATTATATTGAGACACATTTTACAAAGAAGTATTTTGTTTCTATTGTAGTTAAAATGCCTTGCTGCACGATAAAAAAAGAAACTCAACATTTTGGATGTGTCAAATTTAATATAATGAATATGATCGTTCTTAATCTCTTCTTCTGTATCGAAACAAAATACATCAATATCATCAAAGATATCTAAAGCATCCTCCCATCGATTTCGGGGCATATTTAATGTTCCTATTTTTAATAATCTCATTTGTTATTAATTCTCCTCCCGTTTATTTGACCTTTAAGATGACTTATTAATTCTAACAAAAGTCTGTCTTTCATTAACAATAGTAATGCCATATATACAGTCATTCCTGTTAGTATCATGATCGTCGTACTTACAATCGATGCCTCCAACCATTTGCTTTCAATAATAATCACCAAAAGCATTATCCCTGAACTCGCTAGATATCTCCATATGCCCATCATTATTTCAGCTGGCTTTATT
>JAAZCB010000877.1 GCA_012513545.1 Clostridiaceae bacterium | reverse complement strand
GTCGAATCACTGTTTGAGCGAAGCGAGTTTGATTCGACCCGTAGCGAGTTTACATTCTCTTAGCCTTGGAGCTTTAGTTCTTGGAATAATCTGGTGCACGATTAAAATGTACACCCTTGTTAATGAATACGATTGGCTTTTATAGCATTAAATGATATAATTTAACTGTATGTAATTATGTTAACACTACAATCTTACAAATATTGAGGTGATATAAAAATGAAGGCTAAAATAGTGGAGTGGTTATTCGAAATTATTCTTTTGACTGTAGGCTTGCTTACTTTTGTATTTGGAATACTAGGGGCTATAAATACTATAAATTTCAAAAACAATGCACTTGAAACCACAGCAGTTATTACTTCAATAGAAACTCACAGAGATTCTGACGGCGACACTCATCATACTGTTTACGTAAAATATATAATTGAAGACAAGCAGTATGAAGAACGCCTTAACTATTATAGCCGCGGTATGCGTGAAGGTAAAGAAGTATTTATCTACTATGATCC
Organism: Clostridiaceae bacterium; assembly: GCA_012513545.1. Next base: position 2,937 of record JAAZCB010000877.1, on the reverse strand, counting down.
ATTGCAACCTAATCACATATTAGCCAAATCATCCTATGGATTTTCAATCTTTTACTTACCTTCGATAGGCTTTATAATAGCTGCCATAGGATTTATGCTTTTATTCAGAAAACTTATGAAGATAAAAACCCGCAGTTACTTATTGAGATATGGTCAATTGGTATATGCCCAAATTACCGAAGTTTATGTCAACAGGGCATATAGAGTAAATGGAAGAAATCCATATGTAATCAACTGTAAATGGGTAGATCCTTCGACAGGATTCTATTATTTTTTCAAAAGCGAAAACATATGGTTTAATCCTCAACCCATTATTGATGATAAAGACATCAAAGAACTTCCGGTTTACATAGACTTTATCAATCCAAGAAAATACGCCGTTTCTATAGAGGAATTGAAGAGCATGATCGCCAACTTATAATTCAATTATTTGTTGAAGTCAATTACATCCTTGTTTATAACTATGTATTCGTACCCTGAATAAATTGTGGCCAGAACAGCGGCAAACATGGCATACCTGTCAAATGGAAAATCCACAAAAAATGTTATAGGATAATTTTTAATAAGTGCTGCTATTATAGCAACCATCTGTGTGACAGTTTTAATTTTTCCCCACTTGCTTGCAGCAATAACCATTCCTTCACCTGCTGCGACAAGCCTTAATCCTGTAACAATAAATTCCCTGCCTATTATAACTGTAGCAGCCCATGATGTAAGATCACCTCTTTCAACAAGGGCTATCAATGCTGCTGCAACCAGGAGTTTATCTGCAATAGGGTCTAAAAACTTGCCAAATCTGGTTATCTGTTGCCTTTTTCTCGCTATATATCCATCCAAACCATCAGTGCTGGCTGCAATAATAAAAACCAGTGCAGCAATATAATTTCCATAATTCAAAATGAAATCATTTATGTAATACATCTGAGGACGCATAAATCCAAGTATACTGCTGTTAAGCACCCATGTCGGTATTGGTATTATAATAAGCATAAATACTGGAACCAGAAATATCCTCGATAGTGTCAGTTTATTTGGAAGATTCATCTATTACCTCTCCTATTAAATCATAATCGTCAGTATTCAATATCTTTATATAAGCATATTCGCCTACAGTCAGAGGTTCCTGACTTGTAAAATAAATTACTCCGTCTATTTCGGGTGCTTCTGCATAGCTTCTTCCATAATAGAAAATCCCATCATCAGCAACACCTTCTACCAGAACCTTGTAAATCTTTCCAAGCCTCATTTTGTTTTTCTTATTTGCAATCTGATTCTGAAGCACCATTATGTCGTTATACCTTGACTGCTTTACAGCAGCCTTAACCTGTGGCTTCATCTTGTATGCCGGCGTTCCTTCTTCCTTTGAATAGGTAAACACTCCGAGCCGGTCAAATGAGTGTCTTGCTACAAAATTATACAGGGTCTTGAAATCCTCTTCATTTTCTCCAGGAAATCCAACTATTAAAGAAGTACGGATTATTATCTCCGGAATACGGGCACGGAGTTTAGTCAACAAGTCGTCCATCTGCTTTTTAGTGCCTCTCCTCCCCATTAACCCAAGTATCCTGTCGCTGGCATGCTGTATTGGGATGTCTATATATTTTAATACTTTGGGATTTACAGCTATTTCATTTATCAGGCTGTCATCAATTTCTTCAGGATAACAGTATAAAAGCCTTATGCCTTCTATCCCGCTTATGCGACTGATTTTTCTTATTAACTCAACCAGCTTTCTTTTTTTATAAATATCTTCACCGTAACGGGTAACATCTTGTGCAACCAGGATAACTTCCTTTACCCCTTTTTGTGCTAAAAACTTCGCCTCATGCAATATCTCGTCCATGTCTCTGCTTATATAAGGGCCGCGAAGCTTGGGAATAATACAATATGTACAACAGTTATTGCAGCCTTCTGCAATTTTTAAATATGCATAACCGGTATTGGTTGAAATTACTCTCTCGTTATTCAAATAATCGACACATGAAATATCGTCACAAAGAACAGAGCTATTCTTGGTGCCTGTACCTTTATACCCATATATATCCTTTATGAGCTCAGCTATCCTGCCATAGCTGCCTGTACCAACAACAGCATCGACTTCGGGAATTTCCTTTACTATGTCCTCCCTGTACCTTTGTGCAAGGCAACCTGTAACAATAAGGATTTCGCATTTGTCTTCCTTATACCCGGCCATTTCCAATATTGTCTCAATTGATTCCTTCTTTGCGGATTCAATAAATCCACAGGTGTTTACAATTATAACATTTGCCTCTTCCACCCTTGGAGTTATCTCGTAATTCTCACCTTTCAACAACCCAAGCATAATTTCACTGTCAACAAGATTTTTAGGACATCCGAGTGAAACAATGCCTATCTTCTTTTTCAAAACGTACACCTCTATCCGGGCAATATATATTCATTCAAGTAAAATTGTCCATTTATCATTATTATCTTTCAATTCGCAATTGTCAATTGTTTTTGATAAGTTCGAGGGGAATTAATTTATCTGCTCTGTCAATTAGCTCATCAATTTCTGCTTTAAGCCTTTCTATTTCACTTTCCAGTTCTTCAGGTTTAACCCCAAGCTGATCAAGCTCTTTTAAAATGTCCGCCTTTTGTTTGTTAAGCTCTTCGAGTCGGGCTTCTGCTCTTATCCTCAAATTTTTTGCCTTGTCAAGATTCTCTTTAATCTCGTTAAGCTTCTTGTCATACTCCTGATTCATCAGTGCGCCTCCTCATAATGCCTGATTATGCTTTCAAGCTTTTCTTCACCTATATGGCTCTGGCATAAAGGGCATATGCCAATTTCACTTAATAATACCGTATAATCCTTAAGTAATCTATCAATATCTTTTCTGTTCTTTTCAAGATATTTATTAGCTTCATTTATACTGTTTTCCTTCGAGCTGATTCCTTCTTTTATAGCTTCAAGTCTTG
>JAAZCB010000876.1 GCA_012513545.1 Clostridiaceae bacterium | reverse complement strand
TTTTCTGAAGGAATTTTGCCAGAAGGGACCCATCCTGAAGCTCTTCATCTGCATCAACGATAAAAATCCATTCACCTTTTGCAAGGCTTGTGGAATAATTTCTCATTCCCGAAAAATCATTGTACCATTGCTTAAAATAGATTTTATCAGTGTATTTTTTCGCAATCTCCACAGTTCCATCTTTCGAACCTGTGTCAACAATAATCAATTCACCATCAACTTTTTCAAGCAAGGGCACAAGACTATTAAGACACCTGTCCAGATTCTTTTCCTCGTCCTTTACCATCATGCAAATACTAAGCTTCATTATAAACTCCCTCCTAATATTTTTTGCAGCATTCTCCTTGTATTGCCAGCTTAAATATCATATCTGTTATTAGATTCCATTTTAATATAGTCTCTAGAGCTGGAACTTAAATAGATAAAAAGTACATATTTGTCTTAAACATTAAATAGGAGTCAGTACCAATGTACTGACCCCTATTTGACCACCTGTCCGAATACTCTGCTGCCCAAATATTATCTGAGTAACTGCAGAACACCCTGTGGTTGTTGATTTGCTTGGGCCAGCATAGCCTGTGCTGCTTGTGACAGGATGTTGTTCTTTGTGAACTCCATCATTTCCTTTGCCATGTCTACATCGCGGATACGGCTCTCGGAAGCTGTCAGGTTTTCAGAAGAAGTACCCAGGTTATTTATAGTGTGTTCCAGCCTATTCTGGAAAGCACCAAGAGAAGAACGCTGAGCAGATACTTTTTCAATTGCATTATTTATTACTGTGATTGCAGCAGATGCTTTTTCATGGGTAGAAACATCCAATGCAGCTATATACGACTTATTGTCAGTACCGTTAGTAACATTGTCTACATCAGTAAAATTAGCACCTTCAACAGTGGAGTGGTCTTTACCTTTTTTACCTACAATACTCAGTGCTTCAGCACGCATATCGTTAATTTCTATAGTCATACTCTGACCCTGGTTTGCTCCGATCTGGAATGCTGCAGTGAAGGTACTTCCAACAACATCTGAAGCTTTAACTTCAGCACCGTCGGTAATACGTATGCTGTTAAACTCAGACCCGGCTTCCTTAGCTGTGATAACCAAATTGTCACTACCGGCTAAACTGGTAGTAGTAAATACTACTTTATCCATCTTGTTGCCAATCTGATTTACAATGCCCCTTATTAAATTGTCGGAATTGTTTGTACCGGTTACGGCATTCCCAAAGGTAGTACCGGTAAAAGTAATCTGAGCCAAGTCTACCGCATGGTCGGCACTACCGGTATATTCACCCTCGTTGCTATTGAAGAATTCAACAGTCTCGTCTCCGACTGTAAATCCCTTTCCTGTCAGCCACTTCTTGGCGCCGTCATTTGTCAAGCTACCTGCAGCATTAAAGTAGTCTGCATTATAAGGATCAACCCCTGATGCCAGAATCTGCTTTTTCAAACTTGCAGAAGCAAAGAAGTTGGTACTGACTGCAGCTTTAGTACGTGCTTCAGCCGTACCTACAGCTTCCACTTCTGCACCTACAGCTGCAGCTGCAAGAGCATTTGTACCATCGTTACTAACTCTTAAAGCAGTATTTGCTCCTGCTCTCAGAGACACCGCTACCGATTGTCCTGTGCCTGTAGCTACCGATGTAATGCTTAAAACATTCTTGTCCCTGCCAATATTAAAGTTGTTCTCATCAATATTTTCATTAGCTGTAATAACAGCTTTCAATGCTTCTCCTATCTTTCCTATAATGAATTGACGGTCAGTAGCAGCCTTGTCCAGTGTCAACTTAACCTCTGTATTTCCATTTGTAACCTCTATTTTGTTTACGTCTTCGGTTCCAGAATTTGTCTTGGCAATTTTAAGTACAACATCTTCACCATTAAAAGTAAACCTGAATTCCCTATCAGCAAGGTTTACAGACACACTTGTAAAAACAGTACTACTAAGTGCTATTTGCAAATTGGCAGCTTTTGCTTCCACAATTGAACCGCCGCTCATGTTAGTTGCAGCTCCAAAGCCTACTTTTGCGAGCTCTAAAGCATCCCCACCTTTTACTGCACTTCCATCGCCTCTTAACAGTTTCTGGGTATTGAACTCAGTTGTGTTACCAATTCTGTTTATTTCAGATGTCAGCTGGTTTATTTCCTTCTGGATTTCTCCACGGTCAACGCCTACGTTAGTATCGTTGGCTGCCTGGGCTGCAAGTTCTCTCATTCTTTGAAGGATTGACTGGGTTTCAGCAAGAGCGCCTTCTGCTGTCTGTATCATTGATATACCGTCCTGGGAGTTCCTGTTAGCCTGGTCAAGACCTCTTATCTGAGCTCTCATCTTTTCACTGATTGCAAGACCTGCTGCATCATCGCCTGCACGGTTGATCCTGTAACCAGATGACAGTTTTTCAAGTGACTTTTGTCCGTTCATACTGTTAGCTGACAGCTGACGGTAAGTATTAAGTGATGCGATATTGTGATTGATTCTCATAAAAAAACCTCCTTGTTTTTCTGAGCGGAATTCCTTTTCCACTCACAACCTGTTTACTATTGTTATATATAACAAGCTCGCGGCCGCCAAGCTTATTAACTTAGTCAAGTATTTCCTTTTGTTTGTTTCATATATTATATCGTCTATATCGGAAGGGTTCTTAATAGTTTTTTTATGGAATTATAAATACTGAAATGATAATAAAAGAAACAAATAGCACAAACCTAACATTTGAGGCTTGTGCTATCTATTAAACAAAAATCTTATACTTATTTTTTGAAAATATCATTAAGTGAAGTACCTTTAAACTGGGCTGCCTTTCTGTTTTCCTCCTGGATCTCCTCGTATATCTCTTTCCTGTGGACTGAAACACTTTTAGGCGCCTTGATGCCCACCCTTACCTGGTCGCCCTGTATATCAAGAATTGTGACCTCAATGTTATCTCCAATCACAATAGTCTGGTCTTTTTTTCTCGTTAAAACAAGCATCCATTATCCCCCTTCAATTTTCCTGAGGTCCTCCATTATATAGTGTTTAATACCGTACAGGTTTTTTTCTATTATAACCTGTTTTCCCTTTTTATTTTCGGTATTAATAAGAATAGGTGCTCTGAGATTTGCTGTCATTTTCTCAATATCATCAGGGACAACAACGACAGAAAAAACCAGGACCTTACTATCGGCATTAATTCCCAATACTTCTACTTCTGCATCGTCTACATCAACAACGTAGTCCGGCCATAACCTCTTTGGCTCAATCAATACAAGAGCAATTTCAGCATTATCTACACCCTGGAGCCACTGAAAAAGAGAACTTCCCTCTGAACTTCCAAGCAGAACAAATTTCTTTACATTTTCAAAACCCGGTATTCCTTCAGGGAACTCAAGTATCCCGTTTTCATCTATCTCAATTTGTCCAAAATGCTTAGTATCAAGCATCATGCTGTGTCCTCCTCTTACGTAAAATTATAGTATCATTTTTATCGATAAAAAACAAGGTGGATTTTACACCTTTGTATCTAATTTACTGTCCTGATAAGATATATTGACTGATGCGTACTGCCTTAGAAATATCTCAACCTGACCGGGGGTATAATCGACTTTGAGGCTATGAGGTATAAATTTGGTTTCAACGCTATTATTTGCTTCTTCCCAGTTTCTTTCAGCCTCTATATTTATAGAGCCGGTTACTTCAAATTTGGGGCCAGTCTTCGGAATAAAGTCTATATTCCATTCATAGACCTGTATTAAGTCTCTTTCTGCGATTGAAGCAATTGCATCGTAACCATTTTCTATTGCTGCCAGGGTATCTCCGTCTTCGGCAACCTTTCCGGTGTATTGCAGGGCACTTTCCATTCCACGCTGCGCCGCTTCTCTGGTTATCTCAAGAGCATTCTTGAGTCCGGTGCTTTCAAATGCTTCATGCTGGTCGATCAATACCTTTGGGAGTTCTGTCTCAATATTAACTTTGGCAGGTTTCTGTTTAAGCTCAAGTTTTGCCAGCCGGGTGCTCATATCAAGCCTGGCAGGAGTTGTCTCAATACCAATTTTGGCATAGGTCTGTGAAATTGTAAGGCTCATAAACCCACCCTCTTTCACTAAAACAGACTACTTAAACTCTACCTTAAAAAGTCCAGAAGCGTAGGCATTATTATTCTGGCTCCCCCGGCTAAAGAAGCCTTGTAAACATTTTCCTCGTTCTTCAGGTTAATAATGGTCTCAGCTATATCAACATCTTCATTCTCACTCATAAGTTTGGTAAAATTTATGCCATCGCTCATCAGCCTGTCAGAAGTCAGTTCAAGCCTGTTCATTCTTGCACCGACATCTGCCCTTATACGCATAAGATTTTCCATTTCTTCGTCAATGCTACCTAGCATATTACTAATTGCAGCATTGTCACCTGCTTTAAGAGCTTCTATCATATCATCAAAATTTTTGATCAGATTTCCTTTGGTAGCGGAAGATCCATCTACCTGTGTAGTTGTAGCAAGGCCAAGGTCAGCTGCAGCAGTTGAAGATCCGTCAATACTGATGCTTGAGCCGTCTCCCTGGCTTCCCGATTCAAATCTTAGTTTACTTCCGTCAAGTGTTACAGTGATATCAGCAGCGGTTGTTGTTATGTTATTTATTTCCGTTTGCATTGCAGTTGCCAGCGCTTCATTGGAGGGATAAGTCATTGGTGGTATGGTTATTGATATGGTCTCTCCGTCAACTTCCAGATTCAGTTGATCGTTAACCCCTGCTGTTATTGTAAGGCCTGCAATATCAAGGTCTCCTGTAGTAATTCCATTACTCTCACGGGTTGCATTACTGCCTCGGTTAAAAACGTCTCCACCTGTCACATTTATGTTTATATCGTCTCCAATTCCGATTACATAGTGGATTGTTTCGCCAAGGCTAACATCAAATTCAAATCCCCCGGTCTCTTCATCAATTAGCGGCATATCAGTCTTATAGCCGGAAAAGATATACCGTCCGGCATAGGTTGCATTACCAAGGTGGACTGCCTGTTTTCTTAACTGCATCACTTCCTGCGAAATTTTCTCCGTATCACTTGGGGTTGTAGTTCCGTTTGCCCCCTGAACAGCTAATTCCCTTGTCCTTTGAAGTATTTCCGTCAAATTATTCAAAGTAGACTCGGTAATATCCATCCATGACATTGCATCCTGAACATTACGCTTGTACTGCTCTATTTCTGAAACGTCGGTTCTGAGCTTCAGTGCCCTTGCCGCAACTATGGGATCGTCTGAGGGAACCCTTATTTTCTTGCCTGTTGCAATCTGGTTCTGAAGGCCGTCCATTCTGGACAGATTAGTTCCTATGTAATTTATCATATTGTTTACAAGCATATTATTTGTTATTCTCATATATAATCACCAATCCTATACACCGATTCTGTTTACCAAAATATCGTATATTTCTGCCATGGTAGTAATCATTTTTGCAGCTGCATTGTAAGCATGCTGGAACCTAACCATATTTGCCATTTCCTCATCAAGTGATACACCTGAAGTTGAAAACCTTCTGTTTTCTATCTGGAGTAGAATTGTTGCCTGGCTATCACATATCCTGCTGGCCTGCTGTTTATCTATACCTATTGTTGTAACCAGAGCTTTCATAAAGTCTTCAGGAGCTCCTTCAACAAACATATGCGGGTTGTGCCTTTCCTTTATAAGTATGCTCAGGTTGTTGATATTTCCTACCTCACCGGGTTTGTCCGAGGCAGCAATTGTATTGAAGTTATCAGCAACATCCTTGCTGATTGAGAAATTTTTCGCAGTCATGTTTTTATACCTGTCTGCAATTGTATCAGGTTCAGTTGCACCATCAAGGAAAGCACTTGTGTCAATAGGTTTTCTGTCTTGTCCAAGCATGGTAAAAAACCTTATTCCTGTAGGAGATTGAAGACCGCCTTCTCCATCAGGGTCTATTCCATAACCGTCTGCATGGCCTGTACCGTCTTCTGATGCCTCTATTATTCCATTTTGATTACTGTCAATCATTCCCTCGTTAAAGCTCATCGCAAATTTCCTGACAAACTCGTTGAGCTTTCTCTGATAATATGGTATACCCTTGTAATAAGGACTTGCCTGTGTTCCATTTGAGATCCCTTCATTTCCGTCACGCACATCTATTAATCCCTTAAGCTCTCCGCCCCTTATATTAAGCTTATTTCCATCTTCCCATTTAACTTCGAAAAGGTTTTCTATATCTTCTTCATTTAACTTGTCTTCTCTCTTTACTACTTTAAGCTTGCTAACGTCAAAATGGTCTACAATAGGCTTTCCGCTGATTGTAATAACCATATGTTTATCTTCCCGTCCATCGTAACGCTTGCTTACCACAACCTCATTCACTTCAATATTTACTATTCGGGATAATTTATCAATTAAGACTCCCCTCTGGTCTCTCAAATCATTTGCCGTATTTCCATCAAGTTCCGAAGTATATATCTGCTTATTCAACTGGACTATCTGACCTGCCAGAGAATTAACCTCACTGACCTTTATATCCACACTGTAGTTTATATCACTCTGCAGCTTTTCAAAATGAGTTGCCAGAGAGTTAAAATACTTTGCAGCGGTTACACCTTTTTCTCTTACAAGAGCTCTGACCGCTTCACTGTCCGGGTCCTTACCCAATTCATGCAATGAAGAGTAAAACTCGTCAAGAATTTTGTTAAAACCGCTGTCCGAAGGCTCGTTAAATGTTACTTCAAGGTCTGACAGCAGAGTACTTTTAGCATCCCATTCCCCTTGAGCAACACTTTCACTCCAGTATTTGTAATCAAGGTATTCATCCCTGACCCTGTTAATCTCGGTAGTAATTGAGCCTGTTCCCAGCATTCCGGTACCGTCATATAGAGCTATAGGTCTGTCAGCCTGCTGAACCGCCTGCTGCCTTGAATAGCCCGGAGTATTAACATTACTAATATTGTGGTTAACTACATCAAGGCTTCTCTGAGCAGTATACAGACCCCTTAATGCAACATTAAACCCGAAAAATCCTTCTCTCATAATTTATCACCTTCCAACAAGTCCAATTCTAAGGATAATTGTTTCAAGCATATCGTCAATAACATTCATAAGTCTGGCGGAAGCACCGTAAGCAAACTTATACTTCATCATGTTTGATAATTCCTCATCCATTGATACAGCCATTATAGACTGTCTGTAATCATCTGAGGATTGTACAAGCTTTATCTGGTTTTGAGTAATGTTGGCAGCTTCAGAACCACCATAACCTACTGCCAGAATAATTTTCTGATAATAGTCGTCCACATCCAGAGTGCCCTTTGCATCATCAATCAGCGGACTATTTCTCAAATTTGCAATTTTTTGAGCAATGGTATTGTCACCAATAATGCCACTCTCCGAAGCAACAATGTTGTTAAGGTTTGATAAATTATCATTAAGCTTTATATTTCCCATTTGCAGCGGATATGACTTATCAATAGGCACAAAAAAGTCCATACCGGAAGAAGGTGGGGACCCCAAGGTTTTACCGCTTTTATGGAGGTAATTGATTTCCCGGACTAGAATATTTACTAAAGCATTGAGCTTCTTCTTTAATTCGGGAATAATATTTTTTGTGTCCTCAACTATGCTAATGTTCCTGTTGACATCGTTGTTAATGTCACTAACCATATTATTCATCAAAGAATCATAATCCTGAGAATTTATATCATACAATTCTCCGGCTGTAGCGTCTGCGAGCGACTGCCAGCCTGCTTCTCCAGCATGCGACCCTGATTGGGTCCAGGCACTGTCTGTAATTATTGAAGTCTTTATCCCTTTTCCAATAAGGGTATTCACATATCCATCGAAGTCATCTCCCGACACTTCCAGCTCTCCTCCGATACTCTCCTGTGTAAATACCAGGGCGTACCTATTGGCATTCTCCCTGAAATCAGATATGCCGTCAAGAGCAGTTACCAGATCTCCAAAATTATTGTCCGTATCGGCTGTAGGATTAAGAAGATTAACAGCATTTATGAAATCGGTTTTATCGCTTCCAAAGTTGTTATTGAGAATAACATTGTTACCAAAGGTAACAAGCCTTAAATTATAGTCAATTCCTCTTTTTTCAAGCTCTTCGACATATCTTTGGGCAGATGCTTTAACGTTGTCAATATACCCATCACTGGTATTTGACAAGTCAATGGCAAACACAATATCCGCTTTTGTATTTGGACTTCCGTTTTCTATACTGCCTTTTGTACCCAGCACTTCACCCCTTGACTCCAGAAGTCCTTTTATGATACCGCCCTTTAACGTAACTTCAATATCAGTTCCTTCTATTCTCGGAACACAGAAAAGTCCGCCCTGCTGTTGCTCTGCGACAAACAGGCTTTGTGTGCCCTTTGAAACAATATAGTATCCATTTGCGGTTATATCAACCTGCCCATCAATGTTTTCGTGTATTTCAACATTAACAAGCTTTGACAACCTGTCCAGAAGGCTGTTCCTTTGATCCCTGTAATCGTTGGCTGAATCCTTGGACACCTCTATTTTCAGTATCTCAACATTTAAAGCAGCTATCTGTTTTGTTATATCATTAACTTCATTAATTCTCACCATAATTTCCGAATTTGTGTCATTCTGAAGCTTGTCCAACTGAAGCCCTATATGATTGACATGCTGAACAAAAGATTCTGCCCTTTGTCTTACAAGTGATCTTACAGTAAGACTTTCAGGGTTTTTGGATAATTCATGCCAGGAATCCCAGAACTGATTCATCACAGTCTGCAGACCGCTTTCAAAAGGTTCACCCAAAATGGACTGTATGTCCTCAAAGGCTTTGTTTCTGGTTTCCCAGTAACCCAAGGCATTGCTCTCCTGCCTGTATATATTGTCAATGAAGGAGTGTCTGATTTGTCTTATCTGCTCAATATCAGCTCCAAGTCCTTTTTGCCCTATAGCGGGCAGATTTTCATAGGGTCCTGTAGTTATAATGGCCTGCTGCCTCACATAACCGGGAGTATTTACATTTGATATGTTATGCCCTGTAACATATAGGCCTCGTTCATTTACAAAAAGACCCGAACGTGCAATTTCAAAGCTGGAAAAACCTAATCCCATGTGCTTCCCTCCAAATGAATATATTACCTTTACCGCTGCGGTACATTTTTAATGAATCAGAGTTTCAGATCAAGAAATGATTTTTTCTTATCGTCATTGACTTCACCTGTTCTGCCGTAATTATTCTCTCCGGTACTGATGTTTGAATACAGGTTTATCGAGAAGTCAATGTAGTCAAGTGAGTTCTTTATTAATTTTGAATTAAGTTCATTTGTGTCTTTTAACTCCTTTAAGGATAAAGCCAATGAATCCTTAAGCCTCTTCAGTTCTTCGGCCTGTTTACTGTCAAGGCGATCTACCAAATCTGATACAATCATTTCCTCCGGATCTAAATCCAAGTCCTTTGAAATTTCTTTTACCAGATCCTCTCTCTTTGCTTCAAGCTTTCCCAGTTTGATCACAAGGGATTGCTCTATCTTGGTAATATTTTCAAGATCAATAACTTTACCTTTTACAATAATATCGGTTTTGTCCCTGGAAATTTTAAGAATATCATCATAAATTCCGGCTTGTTCGGCAATAAGATTAATAAGTTCATTTATCTTCTGGTTCTCCATAAATACACCACCCGGATAAAATAGTAAAAAAAAACACCTTCGCTCTTAGCCCTTTTTGCTCCTTAGATAAATACATTGCGGGAAAACTTAGGATGTGATTCCACCATTAACCCGCAAAGCTCATTTCATATTATCCTTTTTTCTCGGCTAAAGACTTTAAAATCCTGTCTGCAATTTTCGATTCGTCTACATCATATTTCCCTGATTCATACTTGTCTCGTAATTCTTCGACTTTGTCCTGCCGTATATCAGGTACATCCTTTATTGCTTTCATTACCGTCTGATAGTCCTTAGCCCGATTTGAAATTGATACAACATCTTTTTTTGAAGTCACATTATTATTTCTCTCTGTTTTGTTTACACTCTTTTTGTTGTTGTAATCACCAGTGACTCTCTGGATTTCCCCCCAGATTTTCATACTAACCACTCACCTTCTAAAAATTGCTTTATATTAATTAATAATATCAAATTATTAATTATTATCATTTGTGTTTTTTGTTTTTTTATTTTTACCTCCCTATTTCCTCTCAATAATAATATCGACACATAAAAAAATTAATTAATAGAAATTTCTATATAAAAAATGTAAAATGGGAACGATTTGTCCGTTCCCATTTTATAGATCTCTTTTACTAACATATTTCATACCGTGTCCTTTTTTATCTGCCGATTGTGCTGACTTGTTTATTTGTTCACTTGCCGACTTAAATTCACTTGACAAGCCATTCGAACACTCATTGCAAAAACGCCCTGTCCTTATTGACCTGCCACAGCTCTCACACTCTAAAATCAAATTTCCTCCCTCGCCTACAATCTCAAGACGTCCTTCTTTTAAATACCCTTTGATTCTTTGAACACTTATTTCCAGTTCCACAGACACCTGGTTAATTGATGCGCCCGGGTTATCATACAGATACTCCTTGACTCTCTTGAAATCTTCATCGTCAAGTTTCCTGCACTCAAGGCATATTGGTAATCTTCCAATGTGATTGTATATTTTCCCGCACCTTCTACAGTTTCTCACATCCGGCATAATAATACCTCCTGAAATATAATCAAAACTTCCTGCCTGAAGCAATGACAGCAGCAATTACTTTTACAGCTCCTGCTTGCTTTAACACCCTGCAGCACTCGTTTAAAGTACTTCCGGTAGTTAATATGTCGTCAATAATCAGTATGGTCTTACCTGTTACTGCCGCGGCATTGTTAACCATAAATGCATCCTTTACATTCGTTAATCTCATGTTTTTCTCCAGTCTGCTCTGACTGTCAGTATTTCTAATGCGCTTTAAAACCGCAGATTGTTCACAGATTCCAAGTCCCCTGCTTATTTCCTTTGATATGAGATAAGATTGGTTGTAGCCTCTTGCCAGCTCCTTTTGTTTATGAAGTGGTACACTTATAATTATATCAAAAACATGCCCGTTTGTCATTTCCTTTAATTTTTGTATAAGTAATAGTGAAAAAGTTTTGGCGTAGGCAGGCTTATTTGAAAACTTGAATCTTTTCAGTGCATCTTTTATTATCCCTGAGTATTTACAAACACATATCATATCGTCGTAATAATTGAAGCCTTTGTTAAAAGCAGCATTTGTTTCCTCCACAAACGGAATTTTCTTATAGCAATCTCTACATATATATATTTCGGTATTTATATCTAAAATATTAGCACAGAAAATGCACTTAGGAGGAAAAATCAAATTTAACAGCCATTTTATCATTAACTACCTCCAGCCAACACCCAACAGACATTTCTTGAGTTTATCCGCCAGATCCGAATTTCTGCCGGCTTCTCTATCATTACCAACCATTTCCGCCAGGCAATCCCTGCTCCCGACAAGTATAACAAGGTCCCTGGCCCTTGTAACTGCAGTATACAAAAGATTTCTTGTCATGAGAACCTGCGGTCCCGGAAAAATTGGAATTATTACGACAGGAAACTCACTTCCCTGGCTTTTATGGATGGTTGCCGCAAAAGCAGGTTCAAGTTCATCAAGAATGGTAAAGTCATATTCCGCTATCTTTTCATCATCAAATACAACTATGACTTTCTGTTCCTCGCTGTCAATTTCACTTATTATTCCGGTATCCCCGTTGAATACGCCAGTACCTTCAAAAGCTTCATCATCATTCTTTTTCCACTTTAAATTATAGTTGTTTTTGATCTGCATAACCCTGTCACCTTCACGGAATAAGTAGTCCCTAAAGGACTTTTCGTTCTTATGTTTTTCTTTTGGGTTCAGAATTTTCTGAAGCTCAATATTAAGGGCAGCTACACCTGCCGGTCCTTTTCTCGTAGGGGTAAGGACCTGTATATGCCTCATGGGATCATACCCGTAGGTATCGGGAATTCTCCTGACACATAACTCAACAATCGTGTTTACAATATCAGCATGCGTTCTTTTTGCAACAAAAAAGAAGTCCTTGCCCTTCTCGTTTAAAATCGGCATTTCCCCATTGTTAATCATATGGGCATTAACAACTATCATACTTTCCCTTGCCTGCCTGAATATATCAGTAAGTCTTACGGTATTAATAACAGAGCTGTTAATTATGTCCAAAAGCACATTTCCCGCTCCTACTGACGGAAGTTGGTCCACATCGCCTACAAGTATCAGTCTTGTACCTGGTTCTAAAGCTTTCAGAAGGTGATTCATAAGAAGAATATCTACCATTGACATTTCATCTATTATAATCACATCTGCTTCTACTGGATTCGCCTCATTCTTCGCAAAGGAGAGTTCCTCGTCGTTACCGCTGTAGCCTATTTCCAGCAGTCTGTGTATGGTTTTTGCCTCATAACCCGTTGCCTCGGACATTCTCTTTGCCGCTCTTCCAGTCGGTGCTGCAAGGGCAAAATCGTAACCTTC
>JAAZCB010000875.1 GCA_012513545.1 Clostridiaceae bacterium | reverse complement strand
GTATCATCTCCGGTCAAATAACGTGAGATTTGCCGGTCATTTTCGATGAGATTCTGCGGTCAAATAACCTGAGATTTATCGGTCAAATTCGGTGAGATTCAGCGGTCATTTTGAGTGAGATCGGCCAAAATATTAAAATTCCTCAGAATTAGAATAAGGATGAATCATGAATAAGCAATTTAAACAAACTCTGGTACAATTAAATGATATAGAAAAAATTGAGGCTATTGAATTACTCTCAGATTGCTTAAATAAGCCCGACCCGGAAGTGGAAAAATTAATTGCAAAAGAATCTGAAAAACGTTTTAAAGACTATAAAGCTGGGAAAATTAAATCCAGGTCTTTATCTATGGTATTAAAAGATTTTAAATGAATTTTATAGTATTCCTTATCTGATATTGAATGTTATTGATAATGATACAATTGTAATTACCTACATTTGTCATAATCATAGAAATCCTGAACATTATAAAAAGCATTACAGATGATGGTAAACAGGTTGCTTTTAGGTAATATTTCAGCGACTTCAACTTATCTTTATTGATTGTCATGTGTGGAAGTATAATCATTGTTGTCTTTCGTCTCCTGCCATCCATTTCTCTTCCAGTAAAGTCATCTTAAGCGTACCTATCGCATTTTCCTCTATACAGATGAAATGTAGCAGAGGCTTATTGGCACTCAAAGATTAAAAAAAAAATATTGAAAAAATCGTTTCCCGATGTTTTACTGAAGTAGATCAGACTTAAGAAATTGATAGTATTTCCCTTTGTTATAATACTTTATAAAGAATACGACTGTAAGCACACATATGATCACAATTGTTTTAATAATTCAAAATTCGAAGGAAATAGTTAATTTCCGCCAGATATTTATGAAGGCAAATATCAAATTTACCGCAGCATCGCCTTCCTATGCCAGTTATATCAAAACATTACAATATGATCCGGATGTTGTAATAATGGAGGTGCCTGAAGATGCATCACAACATTTAAAGTTTCTCAAGATTATAAGAGGAAATAAAAAGATTGCACAAAAACCTTTCATTCTATATGGTCCACCCTGTGATGAACAACGTGTAAAGAACATTCTCGGTGCCGGAGCTGATATTTATTTATCCCGTCCTCTTGATTACAAGATAGTAATAGAAAATGTAGTACATTTTGTAAAAGTATCATCAGAAAGTAAATACAAGATAGTAGAGAAAAATCAGTTATCCGCCGATGACTGGCTGCAGCTTATTGACCCAACCATAAGTAAACATGAAAAGATGCAGCTGATGCGCACGCACATCGGGAAACTGCTTGCATTTCCAGCCACTGTCGCTGGCGTTCTCAAAGTAAGTCAGAATGAAAAAAGCGGTGCCGGAGAGCTGGCGGGTGTAATCAGATCGGATCCTGCAATGGCAGCGGAAATCCTGAAAATTGCAAATTCAGTACATTTTTCCAGGGGTGGCCAGAGGATACTTGACATTAAAGATGCAGTAGTTCGAATCGGGTTTGGGCAGACAAAAACGATTGCCATGTCTCTGTCGGT
>JAAZCB010000874.1 GCA_012513545.1 Clostridiaceae bacterium | reverse complement strand
CATTAACGCTCTCAAGAAGACTCTTTGCCTGTAATGCAGCGTTTGTATCAGTTTGCTTTGAGGCAACAACCAATACAACTCCACTGCAAATTGTGGACAAAATCTGTGCATCTGTTACAAAACCAACGGGCGGTGTGTCAAGCAGTATAATATCGTAATTCTCATCAAGTTTATTCAAGAGATTTACCATTTCATCCGATCCTAACATTTCTGAAGGATTGGGCGATGCCGGCCCCCCTGGAAGTATATGTAAATTTTTGACAACAGTGCTTTTTATGCACTGTTGGTATTGGGCATATCCGGACAACAAGTTTGAAAGGCCGCAATCATTTCCCATTCCGAATATTTGAGCAACCTTTGGTTTTCTCAAATCCGCATCAACCAGTAGAATTTTTTTTCCCGTATAAGCATAAGCGACAGCCAAATTGGATATTGTCAGGGTCTTGCCTTCCATAGAGCCATAACTTGTTATCACAATTCTTTTGAGTACCCTGTCAGGATTTGAAAACTGTATATTTGAACGGATAACCCTGTATGCTTCAGCTACAATTGATGCAGGATCGCTGTATGTTATTACTTTTGGGTTAATCATACTATCATCCTCTCATAAATTATTATTAAATTGAAATGGACTCTTCTTTTCCCTGCCGGGTATGAACTCGGGAATTGACCCCAACACAGGTATATCAATAACCTTTAAGTCTTCAGTATTTCTGATCTTGTAATTAATGTACTGTAAAAAGAAGACAATACCGACACTTGTCATTAGCCCTCCGGCAAAAGCTACAAATACAAAGAATAACTTGTTAGTCCTGATTGGTTCAACCGGTATAACTGCTTTGTCAATAATCTGGACATTATCGATTTTTGTTATTTTTTCAACTTCCCTCGTAAACACTTCAGATATCATGTTTGCAATTACTGCACAAGCCTCGGGGTTCTCATCCTGAACCTTTATCTCCATGATTCTTGTATTGTTTTGCTCACTGATCGAGATTTTTCTTATAAACTCTTCATATGACAATAAAAGAGCTTTTTTTAAAGAACAGATGACTTGGAGCATCTTGATAGCATTGTTGTTCAGTATATAGATGATTTCGGCAACACAACCGTTGTACCCGGGAGCCGTTATGTTAAGGAACTTGGAAAAGTTGTATTTACAACAAACCATTTTAGTAAGTTTGCAATATCAGAGAATTACAGAAAATTCAAAGATATCGGAGATTATCCATGGGCATGCGACCACATAGAACTTCTTGCTTCAAAGGGTATAATTAACGGTACGTCTGAGGACACTTTCGCCCCTTCATCAAACATAAAAAGAGCAGACTTTATCGTGATGATTACTAAAGTACTTGGATTGTCGGCATCATTTGAGGATAACTTTTCTGATGTTAATACTGAAAAATATTACTACAAAAGTGTTGGTACTGCTAAAAAGCTTGGTATTGCAAATGGAAACGGAAACAACGAATTTGCCCCGGAATTTCTTATATCAAGACAGGATATGATGCTCATTTCCCAAAAAGCGTTAAGTGTGTCTGTAAAAGGTTTTGAAAGTGTGGACAAAAACAGCATAAGCGTATTCAAGGACTGTTCCGAAATATCCATATATGCCAAAAGTGGTGTTGAGTGCATGTACAATCTCGGATTTGTATCCGGATATAACGGGTATTTCAGACCAAAAGACTGTTTGACACGTGCTGAAGCTGCAGTAGTTATTTCAAAAATCAACAGCTATACAAACGACAAAATATTCTTCAAAAAAGTGCTGAACAATATTACAAGCCTTTTTAAGTAAAAAATGAGACATAAGTATGAAGTTCATTTACAACTGTCCTGTCAAAGCAATAAATTGTTTACAAGCAACCAAACCATTTAACCGAAAATCCAATAAATCATAAATTGTCAATGTTACATAAGTATGATAATATTAAGTTATCATTGAAAAAGTTGAATAATTGGGGGATCGGGAATGAGCAGCAACAAAAACAAAGTTAATAACTCAAAGAAAAACCGTAATAAAAAAGCAGTTAGTATGGAGAAACCATTATCTAAGAATATTCTTTGGGCAATATCTGCTCTGGTAATTTTGATCAGAATTCTTACTACTCTCCTACCAAGTCATAAAATTGATATTTCAGTTTTAAAATGGGAGATCGGATATCTTGCAGATAATCCACTTAATGTTTTTGACATTTATGTTCACTTTGTATATGGTCCTGTGTATG
>JAAZCB010000873.1 GCA_012513545.1 Clostridiaceae bacterium | reverse complement strand
TCTTATTGATAAGGTCAAAAAAGCACTGGGAAATAGAAAGATATATGAATTTGTTGGTATAGAACCGAACCCGGAATATGAAACATGCTTAAAAGCCGCACAAGTAGTCAGGGAAAAGAATATCGATTATATGCTCGCCGTTGGCGGAGGGTCTGTTATGGATGCAACGAAGTATGTATCAGTTGCTGCCTATTATGAGGGAGAACCAAGTGAGATGTTATATTTCGATAGACCATCACCGATTTTTGCTCCGGAAATAGCGGCAAAAGTAAGAAAAGTGATACCATACGGCACGGTATGCACTTTGCCTGCCACCGGCTCTGAAATGAATGAATCAGGTAGTATTACCCTTAATCATACAAAATGCGTCATGAAGGATCCATCGATGTTCCCTAAGTTTTCGATATTAGATCCAACTAATACTTTTTCACTTCCCAAAAATCAAATTGCGAATGGAATCGTTGATACATTTGTTCATGCAACTGAGCAGTATTTAACATATCCGGTAAATGCCAGGTTACAGGATCGGATGGCTGAAGGGATTTTACAAACTATGATTGAAATAGGGGAGACTACAATTACTGAACCAGAAAATTACGATGAAAGAGCAAATTTTTGCTGGTGCGCTACAGTTGCCCAGAATAGGTCAATTTCTCCAGGGGTTCCGCAGGATTGGGCGTCTCATGCGATTGGACTGGAGCTTACTGCAGCATACGGTGTTGCTCATGGGGTAGGAGTGGCGATCATATTGCCGGCATTATTAGAGGAGCGCCGTGAACAAAAGCGTGCGAAACTTTTACAGTATGCAGAACGTGTATGGCATATAGATAAAGGCACAGAAGATGAAAAGATAGACCTGGCTATTAAGAACACCAGAGAATTCTTTGAAAAAGTTGGTATCAAAACCCGTATGTCAGATTATGGCATCGGAGCAGATCAAATACCCTTTATTCTGGAAAAACTTAAAGAACACGGAAAGGTTGCACTCGGGGAAACTAAAGATATTACATTGGACATAAGCAAAAAAATCCTTGAAAGAGCATTATAATAGAGAAAGTTAATTTTAATATTGTATCTGTTGGGTCTATCCCGGACTTAGTATAAATCCAAATTAAACGGAAATTTTTTTATGGGGCAGGTTGTCTAGTTCAGGGCAAGCTGCCCTTTGAAAATTGAATTTATGAAAGACTGAGGCGCTCAGGTATATGCGGTGCCAAAAATATTTTAAGGAGGAGACAATATGGTAAAGGCAGCAGTATTAACAGGAATTCGATCAATGGAGATACAAGAATTTCCACGTCCACAAATTAAAGATGATGACATGTTGATGAAAGTTGATATGGTTGGTGTTTGTGGTTCAGATCCCGGATATTACTTTGGGAAAATGGAAGTTCCTTTCCCAATCATTATGGGGCATGAAATAGTAGGTACTGTTGAGGAAATCGGCGATGAAATGTCTCAATTGAAGGGGATAAAAAAAGGAGACCGAGTTGTCGTAGAGACGCATTTCGGATGTGGTCAATGCAATGAATGCCTGTCAGGTAATTATAAACACTGTGTTCTGTTTAGGTGTTTTGGCGTCTTTATGTCAAGCAGCACTCCACCATATTTGTGGGGAGCATATAGTGAATATTTATATGTTCCTAGGGTAGCGGTGGTTCATAAGATCGACAGAGATGTTCCCCTGGAAGCGGCAGTATTAACGTGTGCTGTAATTGGTGACAGCATTCGTTGGGTGAGAACTATAGGCGGGGTCACTATAGGAGATACAGTGGTTATTTTAGGGGCTGGGCAGCAGGGGTTGGGAGCCGTAGTTGCAGCCAGGGAGTCAGGTGCAAGCAAGATAATAGTCACAGGTACCAAACGTAGTAGCAGAAGATTGGAGTTGGCAAAAGAATTTGGTGCTGACTATATTGTTAATGGTGATGAAACTGATGTGGTGGATTTTGTCAATGATATAACTAATGGAAAATTAGCAGATGTGGTATTTGATGCCAGCGGAAATGTCAAGGCAATTGAAAGTGCCACAGATTTGGTAAGGAAGCGCGGGACAATTGTAACGCCGGGCTTATATTCGGGACGGGCTTCAATTGACTTAAACAAGCTTGTATTGGCGGAACAGAAATTGTTAGGCGCGTTTACACATGACCTTAATTCGGTCATCCCTGCAATAAAATTGATTGAGAGCAGAAAATATCCATTAGAAAAAATGGTAACGCATAAATATACGTTAGAGGAAGCAGAAAAAGCGGTTCTGGTAGCAGCAAGAGAATTAAAGGATGGGGAAAATCCAATTAAAGTAGTAATTGAGCCTAATAAATAAAGTTGGTACCAGAAGAAGTGGCAATGGTGCAAATGAAAATAAGTTGGCTAAAGTAATTATTGCCACAGGAGCTAAGGCCTTCATGCCGCCTATCAAGGAAATTAATGGCCAATGTTAAAGATGCTAATATAGATTCAAATGACTCAGCCTTCAGGATTCTACCCAGGTTTTCACAATAAGCATCAATTAATTATTGTAAAGCAATAAAAGTATAAAAGGAGGTAATTTATAATGCTTAACTTTCAATTTTACAACCCAACACGCATTATTTTTGGAAAGGACACGCTAGTCAGTATTGATAAGCAAATTCCGGCCGAAGCAAACGTTTTAATTATATCGTATGGTATTAAAGAAATGGATGGTCTGATCAATAATATTAAAACCATACTTGGAAAACGGAAGGTCTTAGAATTTAGCGGAATAGAGCCGAATCCACATTATGAAACTTGCGTAAAGGCTATGGAATTGGTAAAGAACGAGAATATAGATTATTTGCTTGCTGTTGGTGGAGGGTCTGTTATTGATGGAACTAAATTCATTTCACTTGGTTGCTATTACGATGGGGATCCGGCTGAACTGCTGCAATTCGACGGCGCACCACTTTCTTTGGAAGTTTTGAATAAAGTAAAAAAAATAGTACCATTTGGCACGGTGCTCACTTTGGCTGCCACCGGTTCCGAGATAAATGAAGGTTCTGTCATTACTTATGGGAAGAAGAAACCGTTAATTCAAGATGAAAGTATTTTTCCCCGTTTTTCCATATTGGATCCGACTATCACATTTACAGTTCCCAAAAAACAGGTTGCCAATGGAGTGATTGATTCATTTGTACATGCAGCCGAACAATATATAACGCATCCTGTGGATGCCCGGGTACAGGATCGTATGGCCGAGGGCATAATGCAGACATTGATAGAAATAGGTCCCACTACTGTTGAAGAACTGGATAATTATGATGCACGTGCAAATTTTGTTTGGTGTTCGACTCTTGCATTGAACCGGCTTATTGGCGCAGGTGTCCCGCAGGATTGGACTGCTCATTTGATTGGGCTTGAACTAACCGTATTATTTGGCATTGACCATGGACCAAGTGTGGGAATCATGCTGCTGCCTGTAATGGATGTTTTACGCGAACAAAAACGGGCGAAACTTTTGCAATACGCAGAACGTATATGGCATATCGAGTCTGGCAGCGAAGATGAAAAGATAAACCTGGCAATTCAAAAGACAAGAGAATTCTTTGAAAGTCTTGGAGTAAAAATGCGTCTTTCCGAATATGGGGTTGGAGCTGATAGAATACAGGATATTGTAGACCTACTGAAGGAGCATAATTATACGGCGATGTCGGAAAATGGATCGGTTAATTTAGAAGTTAGCAGGAAGATTATTGAAAAAGCACTATAGTCTGTGAAAATAATTAATACAAGGTAACAAAATATACTAAGTGGGGGCGATTTGGGTCAACGAATTACGCCCCCTTCCGTTTACATTTATTTAGTGTAGATGCTTAGTTTCTATTCTGCTGATATCATGAGCAACAGAGTTCTCTTTTAAATCAGCAGGAGAGGAGAATATGAGCTTGAAGGAAATAAATCATATCGATGAATCCAAGCAGAGATAATCTTGCCATAGCAGTATCGGGTTCTGCAAGTTCAATATGTAATATAATCTCAAGGCCGAAAATGAAACCCGGAAAACAAGAAATTTAGGATCTCATATGCGATGTAAACATTACTTTTAGATTGGATTGGAAGGTGTGTTTGTACGATGTCAAAAATATTCGAGAAATCTGAAATTGGTAATCTTACTCTCCGCAACAGAATAGTAATGGCACCAATGGGAACAAAGAGTGACGGATCTGGCGAAGTTACTGCGAGGAACATATCGTATTTCGTTGAACGAGCCAAAGGCGGCGTCGGGATGATTATTACGGGACGTTTTGCGACACAAGATAAGTATGAAATGCGCACCAATCATTTATTGTATGAATATCACCATGTAACAGGACTCAGTCTTCTGACAGAAAAAATTCATCTATATGGATCAAAGTTATGTGTGCAAATAGGACCCGGTATTGGAAGATTGGGATATGTTGACCCATATACACCGCCCTACTCAGCAAGTGCAATTTCATGTTATTCGTTTCCTGATTTATTATGCAAACCATATGAGATTGAAGACATAAAGTTTTTGGTCAGATCAGTGGGGATTTCTGCCGCGCTGGCAAAAAGAGCTGAAGCTGACGCCATCGAATTGCATGCCTACGGTGGATATCTGCTTGACCAGTTCCATTGCGCATTGTGGAACAAACGCACTGACGAGTACGGAGGAAATTTGAAGGGACGCATGAAATTCACTCTCGAATGTATAGCCGAAATCCAAAAAACCTGCGGTAAAAACTTTCCTCTAATCATAAAATATACTCCTTATCACGGCATCCCCGGAGGGACTGAATTGTCTGAGGGGATCGAAATGGCAAAAATATTTGAAGCGGCAGGCGTACATGCGTTACACGTGGATAAAGGCACCTATGAAGTCTGGTACGATATGATCTCCACTGTTTATGAACCGGAAGCCCATCAACTTGAAATTGCTTCAGCTATCAAAAAGGCAGTCAATATTCCCGTTATTGCTCAGGGCAAACTGGATAAACCAGAGGTTGCTGAAAGGGCTTTAGAAGAAGGGAAAACTGACTTTGTCGCAATGGGGCATCAAATGTTGACTGATCCACATTGGGTTAATAAAGTTAAAGAAGGAAAAGCCTATGATATTATTCCCTGTATAGGATGTAATGAATGTCTATACAACAGTCATAAAGGCAAAGAATATAGTTGTGCTGTAAATCCGCAGTGCCTGCGTGAAGATGATTATCAAGTGCTGCCGGCCAATGAAAAGAAGTCTGTACTGGTTATTGGCGGTGGGCCGGGAGGCATGCAGGCTGCCATTACTGCTGCCCAG
>JAAZCB010000872.1 GCA_012513545.1 Clostridiaceae bacterium | reverse complement strand
TTTCCCGGTTTATCGTCCTCATGGTAATAAAAACCGTCTTTTGTCCAGGGTATGGGTTCGTGTCTAAAGGGTGAAATATTCCTGAATTCATCAATTCCAATTTTCAAGGTGTTAACCCTAAGACCATAGTACCTGGATAAGTCATAGGATTTTAAAAATTCATCAAATTCTTCTTTATCCAATAGTGTCTTCATCTTATTTAAAAACATGTCAGGCAGCTTCATATAACAACTCCATCTTTTTATTTCATTTCCGTATTTTACCATTTGACTCGTATAATCATTATTACTTTTGTTTATTATAACACAAAACTTCCCAAAATCTACGGCTGCTATGCGGTTTATGTTTGGAAAGAGCTAATACATTTGCTTGAAATGCCTTTATTCTTCCTTTTTGTCAGTATCTTTAAGATCTATTTTAAACCATAAATCATATTTTCTTTAAAAAGCAAAAAAAATGACAGGGTATCACCCCTATAATAAGTGGAGCATACCTGTCATTGTTCCATAAAATAATCCTTCTAAAGAGCAAGATCGAATATATCCGGTGCCATGGCTTTTATAGCTTCCTCTAATTCACCGTCACCTATCGAAGTAACCCTTCCGCTTTTGTATTGTTCGTCAACCCAGTCTTTTATTTTTATGATTCTTTCATCTTTTTTATCTATTCTTCTCGAGCCTTCCAGACCAAAATAACTGTTTATCCAGTGAGCGATTCCGGCAAGGCCCGAGGTTTGGTTTATTGCAACTCCTACAGGCCTGTTAAGCAATTTTGCTGTATCAAAAATGTTATAGATTTCCTCGTTTTTCAATAAACCATCAGCATGGATGCCTGCCTGTGTCACATTAAAGTGTCTCCCTACAAAAGGAGTTCTGGCAGGAATCTGGTAGTCGAGTTCCTTCTCATAGTAAGAGGCTATTTCAGTAATAACTGTTGTGTCCATTCCATCAGTACTTCCCCTAAGCTGTGCATACTCTATAACCATAGCTTCTAAAGGTGTATTTCCAGTACGTTCTCCAATGCCCAAAAGTGAACAGTTTACACTGGAAGCACCATACAACCACGCAGCAGCAGAATTACTTACAGCCTTGTAAAAATCATTATGTCCATGCCATTCAATCAATTCACTGGGAAAACCGGCATGATGGCGCAGACCATAAATTATTCCGGGAACGCTTCTAGGTAAAGCAGCACCCGGATATGCAACCCCATACCCGAGAGTATCACATGCACGAATTTTTATTGGAACACCACTCTCTTCCATGAGCTTTTTAAGTTCATGAGCAAAAGGTACGACAAAACCGTAAAAATCAGCCCTTGTAATGTCTTCAAAATGACACCTTGGCTTAATACCCACCTCGATAGCACTCTTTATAATGCCCATATAATGGTCTAAAGCCTGTCTTCTTGTCATATTGAGCTTCTTGAAAATATGGTAATCGGAACAACTTACAAGTATTCCACTCTCTTTCATTCCCATTTCTTTTGCCAGTTTGAAATCGTTAGTTGTAGCTCTTATCCAACTGGTTACTTCAGGATACTTGTATCCTCTCTCCTGACACTTGTAAACAGCTTCCTTGTCCCTGTCGCTGTATAGGAAAAACTCACACTGCCTGATTATCCCGTTTGGTCCCCCAAGTCTGTGCAAGAGGTCAAAAAGGTGCACAATCTGTTCTACCGTGTATGGTTCTCTGGATTGTTGACCGTCTCTGAAGGTAGTATCTGTAATCCATATCTCATCTGCTGGAAACATGGGAACTCTTCTGTGGTTAAATGCACATTTTGGTATTTCATCATAATTGAAAACTTCTCTATAAAGGTTAGGTTCAGAAATATCCTGAAGTGAATACCTGTACTGCGTTTGTTCCAAAGTATTGGTTCTCTTGTTAAATTCTATCATTTATTTACCCCCTTAAGCCTGATGGACTTAAAAACTCTAATTGCAAGTACTATCTCAACATAATCAAATTACTTGTATATGTGTATTTATGTATTTA
>JAAZCB010000871.1 GCA_012513545.1 Clostridiaceae bacterium | reverse complement strand
GTCATACGCAATGCGGGGTGCTGTGCCTGTTTTAGTCACATCTCATTTATTAAACATTACAGTAACTCGATAAGTGAGCGCTTTGAATCCCGCACTGCGCATACCGCTAAACGTTGTAGCACATAAAACCCGAGGTACAAAGACATGTCATTTAAAAAATGGATTTTACGAAAAGGAGCTGTTGGAGGAACAGTAAGATGGGTTATTAAAGGATATTTGACTTTATATTTTACTGATAGCTCACAAACATTAACTGAGATTCTACAAAAACTTATCGTAGCTAGATGTTCTGTGTTAAAAAATTCTTCAGAGGAACAAATTTTATTAGAATTAAGTGAAAACATGAACGGATTGCGTGGACTAGTAATGTCCTTATTATCGACAGAAGCCGGATACCTTGAAAATTCACCAGAAAATAGACAAGTTATTCTTGAGGTTGTAAACGAGGAGTTGGTTAAATCTGGTCTTGATGAGAAAATATTATTTGGTACTTAATCGATAAATAAACCCTAAAAATATTATGGACTCAACACAATTTATTAGCACAGTGTCAAGTGAATCTAGTTGGCTCACACCTGAAATACTTGCAATTATTATAGGTCCAATTACAGCAGTTATAATCACTCTTTTTTATCAGAGATATAGAGAAAAAAGGAATGCTAAAATGCATTTATTCTTGACCCTTGTTTCACAAAGAAAAGAGAATCCAATTCCCAGATCGTTTGTCTATGCTTTAAACCAGATTGATGTTGTATTCAATAAAGACAGAAAGGTAATAGCAGCTTGGAAGGAATTGTATAACTCAACACCTGAAAAAGTATTTGAATATGATGTTTTTAACAGGAAACTATTAGACCTATTGGATGAAATGGCAAAGTCACTTGGATATAGCACCATAAAACAAACAGATTTCGATGAATATTATTCTCCAAAAATACATGGAATGCAAAATGTTTTCACGGAGGAGTTACAGAAAAATCTTTTACGTGTTTTGCAAAATTCGAATTCCTTTGGCATTCCCAAAAAAGGTAATTAAAATGATTTATCAGTAACTTTATAATGATCCGACCATGTTTAAAAAAGTTAAAAACATCCTGACAGGAACAAATAAAAAATGGGCTGATACAAATAATGTTGTCATCAATCACTTTTGGAGCGAAAGTGAAAAACTCAATGATTTTTATAAAACGATAGCACAAGAGTTTATTGTTGCATCCTTGACTGTTTCAAATTATTTATTGGGACCAAATCGTAATAAAATGACTTTTGAGAAAATAAGCCAGAAGGAAATAAATCAATTAACTGTAACTGATTTTTATAATTTTCATATTCGTTTACTAGCTATCTTCTATTCTATGTTCATTGAGAACAATTCATACAATTCAGGAAACATCTTTGAGTCTTTATCAGTTCTGATTGACCATAAAATTGAGCCGATTTTAATAGATGATGAAATTCCAAGTGAAAAGAAAAATGAGGAAATTATTAAAATTGGAATCAAAGATATCTCCAATAATCTTGACTTTATTAATTCTGTTGATCCAATATATTATTACTCAATGACAACATTAATTATGACAACTTACATCGAGTTTATGAAAAATATAAATGAGAAACTAAAAGGTTAAAATATTTACGTGCTACAACAGCCAATATAAGTAATCTGGGGGTCAGTGGTTTACGAAAAGTTTGTACATTTAATAAAATTTTAACGGTTTGACAGTTTAGTGGCTTAGAAATCCCAGCCTACTCATATTGGCAACACGTTGGGCACAATTGTGACAGAGCCTTTGCAAATAGATAAATAAATATTTGAAATGATGATTAACCCAATAGATAACAGATTAGAATTTAAAACATATATCATTTTGAATCTTTT
>JAAZCB010000870.1 GCA_012513545.1 Clostridiaceae bacterium | reverse complement strand
GACATGGTTATTTCCAGCAATCCCAAACCAGACCAATCTGCGTTTTCAAAATTATTGAATGAAACCGTAGCAATTCTCGAATCCAATGCCAACTCAAAACCCGAGACCTATTTGAAATTACTGGGCAGAGACCTCGAATCCACTGTAGTGGATATAATGTCCGAAAAAGCACGAGGGACTGATTTCGAAAATACTATTGAGCTAATTTCAGGACAAAGATTTCCAGATATTATTGCCAAAAAATATTACGGAGTAGAAGTAAAAACTACCAAACAAAATCATTGGATCACGACTGGAAATTCTATCATGGAAGGAACCCGAATAGATGGGATAGAGAGAATCTATTTGCTTTTTGGTAAAATGGTAGAACCAATAATGTTTAAATGTAGACCATATGAAGATTGCCTTTCTGATGTAGTAATAACCCATTCTCCTCGCTACCAAATTAATATGGAATTAGAGCAAGGTAACACCATCTTCGATAAGCTTGAAATCCCTTATGATCAGTTGCGGCAAGAATCCAATCCATTTAAGCCAATAGTAGATTATTATCGAAAGTCAATTGAGCCAGGAGAAGATTGTTGGTGGCTTGATAATAGCGGTGAGAAATCGAAAGGACTTATCATTAAGCTTTGGAATAACGTCTCACCTGAATTGCGTCAAGAGTATAGATCAAAAGCGATAATCCTTTTCCCAGAGCTGTTCAGCGGTAGGCAGGATAAGTATAATAGACTTACTGTTTGGCTGGTAAATTTAGAGGGAGTTGTATGTAAAAACATACGTGATGCCTTCACTGCTGGTGGTCAAGGTTATATTACCTGGAATGGAAGGCTCTATGATAAGTTACCAAGAATTATAGTCAACCTGGCATTCCAATTACCTCAAATTGAGTCGTTATTACGTTCATTTGACGAAGAAACCCTATCTCATTATTGGGAACAACCAATAGAGAATAGAACACAACAATGGATTAATTTGGTGGTCAGTAATACTGGGAAACTGCCCTTAGACCTGGGAGCTTATTTAAGAGCCAAAATGAATGTCACTCTGTAATAACAACTCATCTTGGCGTCTAGCTAAGACAATGATATTTGATGAACCTTAAATTTAATCATCCTCAACTGCTCACCTTATCGCTGTCCCAAGGTTTTTTCTTTTCTTCCCTCCGCTTTGTAGCATGTTTCGGGGCGAAAAGAAAATCCCCCCTTCGCTGTACAAAGAGGGGATAATGTTGAGGTCGGTGGCGGATTGTAATTATTTACTTCTTTTATTTAAAATTGTTGCGTTATTTACTTAATTATCTCATATAAAAAGTATTAACATACTTTATATACATAAATATTGAGTAATTTACTTGTCCCAATATGTAACATATTACTCTTTTTGTCGTATAAGTAAGTAATTAGTTACTTATAACAATAATAATATGGGACAAATTTTTACCAAACC
The DNA here is from genome assembly GCA_012513545.1 of Clostridiaceae bacterium. The sequence goes on along the minus strand of JAAZCB010000870.1, from coordinate 2,425 downwards.
TTTTGAGGTTAAACTGCAAAAAGAAAACGAATATCTCAGGCTTCATGTAACACATCCGAAGTTCAAAGGAAGAATCAGAAAAAGACTTGGTGACCGGGACGTTCAGGACTTAGAATCCATTGCTTTTAATTTAAAGTATGAACTTGGTAAACAGTTTAACGGTTCAGAAATAAATAAATCTGAGGTCGAAGCATTCATCGATAATTTCGTAGCGATGAATGTCAAGGGTACAGCATCAATTTTTGATTATAAGGAAGATTTCCTGAGAAAATTGAGCGAAAAGTTTAACAAGAAAACCAAAAAGCACTTATCCAAAAGTACTTTATCAGCTTATAGGACTTCTTTGAAATATTTCGAAGAATTTATTAGGAAAAGAAAGATTCCTGCACATCCATCCCAGATAACTGAATCAGTGCTGAATGATTTTTATACCCATATTCCGGGTAAACATAACTACAAAGTTAAACTCCACACAAAACTGAAAGGATTTATTAAATATCTTGATGAAGCAAGAAGGTTACCAGTAGACCCAAGTTATAAGCTATCCAAATTTACAGAGGAATACGACAACCAATGTCCAGAAGATGATGATATAGCTTTACCAGTTGATGCTGTATTGAAATTGTTCGAACTCCGGAAAAAGCTTCAAACTGGCGAAGTCCAGATTCAAAAATTTGCAAAGTCGGATAAAATTTCGGTTGGATTACAAGACCATCTATTCAATATGAAAAAGGAAAACTTGATTAAGTGTTTGGACTGTTTTCTTTTTATGGTAAGTACAGGTCAATATTTTGCAGATATTAGAAAATCAATACTTTACTTTTCAGAAAATGACGGTTTCCCAACTATAAAATACAGAAGGGCAAAGAATGGAAGCCTGTGCAGAACAATTCCTATAAATAATGACGGGATTTTTATTAGTGAAGAGATAATGGAGCAATACAACATAATAAATGGCACTAATTTCCCAATTAAACTCTCGCTAACACATTTTGATAAGCATCTCGGACGAATAAGCCAACTTGCCAATATAGGCTTTAAAATCACAAACAAAATGGCAAGAAAGACATTCGCATCTTATTTATACTATAATAAAAAGCTTCCGATGCAATATCTGCAAAATTTGTTAGGGCATATGGACGTGAAAGACACAATGCATTACTTGAGAATTGCTGACTATGATAGCATAAATGAGTTAAAGAGATATTTTAAATAATCATTGCCATTAGCAACTAATTTTGTGCGCATTACCAAAATTTTTATAATTTTTTATAAAATTTTGGAGACCTCATTTCTGAGATGCGATAAATTTTTTTCCAGAATTTTTTATGCCTTGCAGCTAAATTGAGTTTCGAATCCTGCCCGGATTTTCATTTAAACAGTATTTATTAATAGAGAAATAATTCTCATGCTCCACCCCCAGCCAATTAAGTAGGGGTATAAGAGGGGGGGGTATCATGGGGGGTTACGGTGGTGGTACGCATTACTATATTATTGAATTAAAAATGAGATTAAAATGAACGTACAGGACTTCTTTCCATTTGACGCAACAATAATTGGATTACAGAACCTTTATCACACTATTGGTAGTGATTCCTTTTACATCAATCACCCCTACATTATGGTTAAAGACCTTATCGTTACAACAGGTGAAACTTACTTCTTCTTTGAGAGGGAGAATGATGGTCACACAATAAACTTCAGGGCAGTTAGATTAATGGATGCATTCTACTACAATCAAAAGGTATATATACTTCTTTGCGACATTAAATCGGATGAAATACTGATTCGCCATGCCACCTTGGCAAATGTGCATGTTAAATACCAATGGAGAATAGTTGATTCATATTCTCTTGAATTAATTCTACTTGAAAAGGAATTGGAATTAAATCATGACAGTGAAACCACTCTGGCGAATAATTATGAATTACTGTTTTAAATCTGCTAGGAAGAAAGATGAATAAAACATACACCAATAAATCAGGAAGTAAAGTGTTGGAATATCTTTCCAATGATACCATTGTTCTCGATTTACCGTTCATCATGACCATTGGTAAACGTTTAACCAAAGGGATGCCATACATGAAACTGGAGCAGAAGGTTGTAGGCAATGATATCGCAGTTATCAGGCTGTTGAACTTCCAAGATTATGAAGGAGTGGTATATCTCAATGTCCAAGACCTGCAAACCGGAAGATGTTACAATATCGACTGGAATATGGACTATGAGGGGAAGTACTGGTTGTGGTCACTGGCTGATTTGCATACAATTCATCATTCGACCAATAAGAATTAACAACTCTTCAGATTAGAAACTCAAGTGTCTTGTTATTCTTCCACTGATATTCAAGAATTTCTATAGCCAAAGAATTAATTACTCTTTTAAAATCTTCGCTCAAGCCAACTGGTAATGATAAAACCATTCT
>JAAZCB010000869.1 GCA_012513545.1 Clostridiaceae bacterium | reverse complement strand
GAAAAACCTTGGGCTTGATGATGAATTCACTTTGCTTATTATGGGAGGAAGCCTTGGATTCGGTGAAATAGAGAAAGTCTTCTTGTCTTTATTAAACAATTTTGACAGGGATATGCAAATAATTATTGTAGCAGGTAAAAACCAACATCTTAAGAACAGGCTTGATATGCTAAAGAAAAACAGTAATAGAAAGGTCCTGATTCTCGGTTATACAGACAACATCTCCGAGCTTATGGATGCCTCCGACATAATAATTACAAAACCGGGCGGAATGACAGTTTCAGAAGCACTGGCAAAAGGACTTCCAATGGTTATCATTTCTCCCATACCCGGCCAGGAAGAAAGAAATGCTGATTTTCTAATTAGTAACGGTGTTGCATTAAAAACCACCGATACTGATACTTTTAAAAGAGCTCTGGGGGAGTTAATTAACAATCCTGACAAACTCAATAGTATGAAAAAAAAGTGTTCCGACCTTATTGATGCCAAAGGCGGTCAAGAAATTATGAGGCTTATGGAAAATCTGATTTTAGAATATGAGCTTAATCAAATATCCTCCTTATACCTCTGAACCTCTTATCAAAATACTCATTACCAAGCTCTTTTACAGTAACCGAACCCATTGTGCTGTCTGCGTACAGCAGCATATTGCCACCTATAAAAACCCCTACCTGGGACACATCGCTAAGATCTTCATTCAAACTGAAAAATACCATATCGCCGGGCTTTAAATTGTCTTTGCCTTCTGGAGCATTCTTTACAAATTCGTACTGCTCCCTGGCGCTCCTCGGCAAATCAATACCGTTTATTCTGCTGCATATGTACACTAAGCCCGAACTGTCAACCCCTCCTGAGGCTCCAATTCCTCCCGAAAGGTATTGCAAACCTTTAAATTTCTGAACGGTAGCAATAAAATCTTCAGCTGTTGTTTTAGGTATAGGACTTCCGGCTGGAAGCTTAATTGTGTCTTTTGTTGTTATCCACCCTGTCATGCCGCCAGGAAGAGCAACCTCATAGTAGCTGTCCTTAATGCTTTTAATATAAAACTCGGTGCCCATAATAACTTCAATCAGTGTTACTCCGTCCTGTGGTACTGGATGAACCGACTTTGTTTTTCCGGTAACCACAACCCTTTCCTTATATTTTTCCTTTATTATACTCGAACAGTTTCTATCAATATATTTAGACCTCATCCACCCTGTAGAGCCATCTGCCGCTCTTACCTTTATCCAGTTTTCCTTCTCTTCAAGCACAACAACAGACTGGTTGAAAAGCGCCTGGGTCATGCGGTCAGTGTTTATCCGGGGTTCGGTAAAAATATCTGCAACAGTATCCAATACTACGCCCTTGTCCTTATATGCCTGTGCATACTCAGCATCTATATTATCAGCTTCCTTTGAATCTGAAGAATTGTTCCAAAGTGTTGGTACAGTCTTATTACAGGCGGAAGCAGTAATTAATAACAGCAAAAATACAAACCCTGCAAAAATTCTTCTTATTACCATCTAACCTCCTCCATGATAAATCATTCAATAAAACCCTTTTCAAAGAATTATCAACCTTTATAAGTTAAATTGTTACAGTAAAGAATTATTCATCTTATAAAGTAAATTTATATGTATCGTAATATGGATTACTAAATTATATGTCTGATAGTACCCATCTTAATCCAATTTTATAATATTTAAATTACCTTTGCAAACTATTCTTGCAATTTTAACTTCTCTTTCTCTGCATGTAAAAAAAATAATTTGCCTTTCTAAAGATAGCTTGTCCAGTAAGGTCATGGAATTTTTAACACGCTCATCATCAAATTGTGAGAACACTTCATCCATTATTACAGGAAGCCTTTCATCCTTTTTCTCCATCATTTTTACCAGTGCAAGCCTCAAAGCAAGATAAAGCTGGTCTGTCGTACCCCCACTTAATGCATACGCACTTATAACATTTCCGGACTCGTTATCCTTTACCTTTAGCAGTAAATTATCATCAACTCTTAAATCTGAATACCTTGAAGGTGTTATTTTATCTGCAATATCACACAGATATTCACTTAAAAGAGGTGTAAAATTCCGTTTTATTTCAATCCCCGACTCCTCAAGAACATCAAGTGCAGTTTTTAAGGAGAAGCCCATATCCTCAAGTCTGGCTTTAGCATTTTCAAGCTCTTCTATTTCCTCATCAATAATTTCTATTTCCCTGTCTATAGTTGTACACTGCTTAATTTTCTCATCCTTCTCCTTAATTTTCAGCAGTAAGTCACTTACACTTCCCTGGAGGTCATTCATATGCCCCTCAATTAGAATTTCTGCTTCCTTAAGCGGAGCCTCCAGTATTTTTTCCAGTAGTTCGCTGCAGTAGGGATTATCAGGAAAGTTCTCCATATTCACTTTATTAACCATATTAATGCAGATCTCAATACTTTTATAAAGTTCATCTATTCTACCATTAACAAATGCTAAAGACCTTACTATCTCTTCCGCGGATGGGTCAACAGCATTTACAAAGGCAGCGCTTTCAAAAACCAGCTCTAAATATTGTTCTATCTGTTCCTTTTTTTCGTTAATATGTTTTATTTCCATTTGTATCTTATGATTATCCTGCAACTCCTTATCAGCCTGTTTTAATGCATTATCTATTTCATTTGAAAGGTTTATGTTTTTTTTATGTATGCTTGCACCAAAGATAAAAAAAACCCCTGAAACAATCCCTGTTATAAAAGCAGCAATATTGGCGGTCCATCCTGCCTTTGCCATAATACCGGACACAAGGATAATTACAGAGACAAGTGCCGTTACTGCACTACCCAGCTTTATATACCTTTCCTTTTTTGAAGTGCTTTCAATCATTTTTTCCAGCATTTTGATTTCTTTATTCCAAAAATCAGCCGAATAATTCTGTGCTTCCTGTTCCTTCTCTTTAAGTATTGAATCAAGTAATAATTTTTCCTTTTCATATACAGATATTTGTTTATGTATTTGAGTAAGCTCTCTTTTCTTTAATTTCAAATCATTAATATCCTTTCTGGAATTAATGATTTCCTTGAAATAATTCAATATTAACTTTCTTACTTCAACTAAGCTCTTTAAATCATCAATATCGTGTGCCTTTTCTTCAAAAAGGCATAAATTTTCCCTCTCTTCAATAAGCTTTACCTTTTTGTGTAATAAACCTTCAATTTTTAATTTGGTGATATCAAGGGGACGAGTTGATGACTTGTCAGTTCCAACACAATTAATTAAAGCATTTTTAAGGGCTTCACGAGCTTTTTTTAAAGATATATCCTCCGAGCCTGTCTGACTTATGTTT
>JAAZCB010000868.1 GCA_012513545.1 Clostridiaceae bacterium | reverse complement strand
GTTATTTTTCTCATTGGACTCACTTATTTTCCTGTAATCGTCAACAATAAACTTAACATCCTCAACACCTTCAACAGGCTTGTTCCAGATAAAAACAAGATGTGCTGTGCTGTTTTTCTTAATCTTTTCAATTTCTTTTGTTCCAATATAGTGTTCACCGGCATACGCTGAAACACTGAAAGGTCTATTAACATCTGCGTACCCATCGTTTCCTACCTCAAGGTTGAGTATCATTTCCTGTCCCTGCTCCATTGTCAACCCATCAACAGAAGCTCCTTTGATAACAAGATCGGGGTACCTGAGCCTTACATCAGGCGATTCAATTTCCATTTCGTTATCGTTTCTGTTTATTTCTACAACTCTGGGCACAAAACCGTCAGCAACAACTTTAAACCTGTGAACACCTTCTGTTTTAGCATTCCAAACAGCAGTTACTTCAACTGTATTGCCATAATCCGACAAATACATAAGCTGTTTGATTTGTTTGGCTTCCACCAATTTGTCATCAGCATAAAACACCACACTGAATTTCTCTGCATTAGCCTCTCCTGTGTTTTCAACAATTGCAGTCATTTTTACGTCCTGATTCCAGTCTAAAACGCCATCCTCCGGCATATCAATCCAGAAATCCTTGACTCTGATATCTGCCATAAATGAATTTTCAACACTTAAAACTACACTTCTCTGGTTATTATCAAAATCAGCTTCGTCAAAAGGTCTTCCCATATCATTTGCAACAACTGTTATCAAGTATTCGCCCGACATATATGTTCTTTCAAAGGTAATAATTTTTGTTTCTCCCTTTTTAATAATGTCCTCTATTTTAACGCTGTCCTTAAACATATTATTACTATACAGACCTACAATAAAAGGTTTGTCTGTATCTGATTCCCCGCCGTTGTGTATTGTTGCGGTTATGCTAATACGTTCCCCTTCTTCAGGCTTTTCATTACTTATCTTTACATCTGTAACTCTCAAATCAGGTCTTGTTTCCCTGACTGTTATCTGCATCTGGGAAGTACTCTCGACAAAATCACTGTCCATAACTGTAAGTTTTACCTTATATGTACCTGAATCATTGTATGTATAAACCGGAGCAACTCCTGTTCCGGACTGTCCATTGCCGAAGTCCCATATAAAGCTCTGTATGTAACCATCTTTATCATGGGAACGTGAACCATCAAACCGTGCCGGTTTACCTACATCTACAGAGAAATCCACTCCTGCATCCGCATAAGGTATGTAATTAATATGGGCTTTAGTAGTATTTGCAGTTTCAAATTCCTCTCCTGTAATACGGGCTTTCAGTATATAATCGCCAGCTTGTTCCGGCTTCCAATTACAGTACACATATTCGGATCTGAAAGGTTTCAGATTCGAAACCCTTCCTTCTCCAATCTTTATTTCATTTTCCTCAAGACCTCTTGTATTAATCCTTGCTGCAAAAAACTCAACAGTTACATTTTCAATAGAAACACCCTGATTATTAACGGCAGCTCTTACACTAGTGAGTTCACCCTCACTTGTGCAAACCCCTATGTCATAGTAAGCATATTTTGGGTATTTATAAAGGGTTTTTGGGTCTGTATCATAATATATCCTTGCATACTCAATACCATCAAGCCTTGCACCAGAACTAAAATCTACAGAATAATATGAGGGGTAATAATACCTTTCCTGCTCCACATCATAATTTTCTGGCTTATCAGTTTTAATTGGAATGCTGTCAACTATAAATATGTTCCCGTTATTCTTCCATATATTGTTTTTGCTTATATAGACCTCTTCTTCCCCTTCTACTATTCTTGTAACCTCGTTTACAGAAGTACCCGGCGAAGGATCCTTAAGCATAAGCACTTGATATTTTGGCATTCCAGGCTGATCAGGATTGCCATCATTTGAAGGTACACTGAATTCCATTGTATTGCTTTCCAAATCAGGCTGTTTTACTACCTTCAGTGTCTCTGGAACATATATTGGTAATTTCAGACCTGTAGAAATATTGATAAGATAATTCGGGAACCCTGTCTGTCCAACATCAATCAGACTCAATATCCCGTCATTTCCTGTTCCATCGGCAAATAAATTGTCCCTGCCCAATATTTCGGTTTTTATATCTACAATCAGTGGATTAAGCTGTATTCCATTATAGTCTGAATGGGTAAGACTTGCTTTAAAGCTTTTAAACTCACCTTTCAAGTCTTTTTCACCTTCAGTCATTTCTCCGTCCTCGTAGGGTAACCACCTAACAATCCAGTATCCGCTCACACTGGAATGAGGCTCTATATTCCCAAGATTTAAACTGAAGTTATTTCCGCTTTTGCTTCCAAAAGAGGTCTCCATTATGTCAAACCTGGTTAATAATCCCGACTTTTCTGTTTTTATTTCAAGCTGCCCTGAATTTATCATAAGATTATTGGCAGTTCCATTTCCTGCGTTATCCGCCACAACCCCCATTCTGAAAGGTTCTCCTGCAGTAATTTCTCCCGGAATATAATAGCTTAAGCTTAACTTCGGTTGAGGAAGTATTGTTATTTCCTCTTTTTGTGTAAG
>JAAZCB010000867.1 GCA_012513545.1 Clostridiaceae bacterium | reverse complement strand
GTTTTTGTGTACAATAAATAGAGATGTTCAGGTAAGTACTTTTTATAATACTTCCCGCTCATTCCAACAGAAACAGAAAAGTCTGTATTTGTACCGATAAACCAAGCAATCATTTTAGTAAGTTCGTCCCTGACTACAGAATTGTACATCCACATTGCATATGGAAGTTGATCTCTTACGATACCTTTAGCAACATTTTGAAGACACCACCAAAAATTATTACAGCAACTTCTAAATCGAGATTCTTCCGGCTTTTTAATGTAATAGTCTGAATCATTTGCCGGAGAAATTTCCGGAAGACAATTATCTTTGTCTAAGAGTGGTATAGTTAATGAATCTGCAACATACTCTTTTAATGCATATTCTTTAGTCCGAATATGTAAATCAATACGGTTTCCGTCTTTAAAAAGCATCAGCCAGGTATAGTAGGTTTCAGGGTCTTCCCTGTTCGGCTCTTGAATAATGGCAGGTTCGCCAAAAACCTTTATCCAGTCTTTATCATCTAAGAATGATTTGGTTTCCGTCACCATAAACACAATATCATAATCCTGGTATATATCCTTGACAACTTTTGGGTTCGCTCTTGAACCATTCATATAGACGGCTCTTATACGCTCATCGTTATTGGCAACATTCAAAATCAAATCAAACATTTCCTTTTCTGTCCGCATTTTATACCTCACAACTGCTTAATAAATGTGGTCTTATCACCTTAAAGTGGATTCTTCAACCCTTAACAAACCTTTCACTCTAATTACTATAAATTACTAATAATTATATTCCATATTAAAGCAACAATAAATGTTTTTATAATATTTTCCTCTTTCACTTCGTTCGAATGAGGTTAAATAAAAAGCTTCGGGACATCGAGTCCCTCAGTTTTTCCCTCTTTCACTTCGTTCGAAAGAGGTTAAAATATATGGGACTGCTCATAATGAACAGCCCCATTTCATATACTACTTCATATTATCAATTACCGTTGCTGCGGCAATCTCCAGTTCTTCCTGCGACAGATCCCCGTTAAAATCATATACCGTGTAATATGCACCGTTCTGCTTCCACTTAATCGTATGCAAAATAGTGATTGTAGGTTTTTGTGTCCTGTCTTCATTTCCAGCTCCCAGTCCTTCAGTCTCTTTTATAGGATACCTTACGCCAGGGTATTCTGCATATGTCGCTGCTATTTCTCCAAAGGAAAGACTCTTCTTGTTGTCTCCTTCAATGCGCTCACGACTTGAGTTCAAAGCAAAAGGAAAATCCATGAAGGATATCTCAAGGACTATCTGCGATCTTTCATTGGAATAAAACGTAGACACTGTCTCATTGAACTTGTCATACAATTCTTTAGTTATGCCTTTATCAGAAGATACCATAACCATTGAGCCTGATTTTGAATCGTAGGATCCAAGCGCCTTTTGATCAAGAGTATAACCTCCGGCCAGTTTTTCCGGTATTTTTGACACAAGGTCCTCACCGACAGGTTTTTTAACACCTTCATAATTGTCATTGCCTGCTTTTTGGGGCTCGCTGTAAGGAACCTGGACCGCCACATACTTTCCATCTTTACCTTTTATTACATCATATACCATGGATTTGATTTTGTTTATGCCTTCTTTGCCGGAAACCCTGACCGGCTCTATAAATGTGAACGAAAGCATAAGCACAATAACTATGGAACAGCATACTGCCATAGCCTTCCTAACACGTGCTCCTGGAATGTTTTTTATCATATTCATATCTATTTTTTCCCTTCCTTTCTGTAAAATTAGCCTGCTTTTCACCTCCGATGGCAAACAAGGATATAATTCGATTTTGTTTTCACCTTCGGATAGAGCTTTTTTAATCAGATAATCAACATCTTTTCTCTTATTCATTAGCTGTACACTCCTTTCCGGTGCAGCCGGGATTACCGGACATTCTGATATATTCTTCAGAAATTTCCTTTTTAAGTTCCTTTTCAAGCACCTTTTTTGCATAATGCAGCCTGGATTTAACAGTGCCCTGAAAGCAGCCCATAACCTGAGCAATCTCCCTGATGGTCAGTTCATTGTAATAATACAATACTACTGTTGAACGCATTGAAGGCTTGAGACGGTTGACCGCTTCCCGAATCACACTACTTATATGGTCCGATTCAACCTTTTCAAGAACATTCTCATCGCTCTTAAGATCAGACAAGCTTTCTGCTTCAAGGCTTACAGCCGATCCTTTCTTTTCCTTGTACACCATATGCCAGCAAGTCCTTAAAAGAATACGGTTAAACCACACCGGGAATAGTTCCGGCTTCTGTAATTTTTTTATATTACGGAAGCATTGAAAGAAAGCTTCCTGAACAATATCTTCTGCTGTATTCATTTTTCCTGTTAGCATATAAACTGTCCATAAAGCTTTTTTACCAGCAGCCCTGTACAAGTCATCGTAAGCATCCTGGTCTTCCTGCTGGCAGCGTTTAATAATTTCCGGGTCAATCATTCCTTTCTCTCCCTCCGTTAAAAGGTGCACCTTTCATATATATAAGTGTATGACATAATTAAATTAGTTCAAATTATTTTTAAAAATTTTTTTAACTGACAAATGTTTAATGTTGTGATATAATATTTTCGGAATTGAGGCCAGGAAGGTTTCAGCAGTAGTGAATTGAATCATTAACAATACGGAAAAAGACCCATGAAGGGGCTAATTACACTACCCTTCATGGGTGATTTTATTTTATAAAGGAGTCGATGGTATGCACATGGCTGACGCCTTGATTTCACCGGTTGTAGGTGGAACCATGCTAATTGCCGCTGCTGGAGTTGCAGCATATTCTATTAAAAAAACTCAATTTGATCTGGATGAAAAGAAAATACCACTTATGGGAGTGATGGGAGCATTTGTATTTGCTGCTCAAATGATTAACTTTTCAATACCGGGTACAGGCTCTAGCGGGCATCTTGGAGGAGGAATGCTTCTTGCAATTCTCTTAGGGCCCTATGCCGGGTTTTTAACACTGGCATCAATTTTGTTGATTCAGGCTTTATTCTTTGGAGATGGTGGATTGCTTGCTTTTGGATGTAATGTATTCAATCTTGGTTTTTACACATGCTTCATTGCCTATCCGTTTATTTATAAGTGGTTTACTCGCAAAGGTATAAATTCCAAGAGGATTTTTGGTGCTTCAATGGCTTCTGCTATTATTGGACTTCAAATGGGAGCGTTTAGTGTTGTTCTTGAAACCTTGCTATCGGGTAAGACAGAACTACCTTTTGGCACATTTGTACTGATGATGCAGCCTATACACCTTGCAATCGGCGCTGTTGAAGGACTTGTTACGTCAGCTGTTGTTTCTTTTGTCTGGAAGGCCAGACCCGAAATAATAGAAAAAACTGCTGCAGGAAAAGCTTTTGGAAATATATCCATGAAAAAAGTATTATCAGGACTTTTAATCGCTGTTGTGCTGGTTGGAGGAGTACTATCATGGTTTGCATCTTCAAACCCTGACGGACTTGAATGGTCAATGTTTAAGACTGCAGGAAAAGCAGAACTTGATACTCCTGGTGGAATACATGAGACACTGTCCGATATACAGGATAGAACTACACTTTTACCTGATTACGACTTCAAAGCAAACGAGGAATCGGATAGTGAAATTAAGGCAACGGAAGAAAGTGAATGGCCATCAGTAAATCCTGGAACAAGTGTATCCGGTATCGTAGGTGGAACATTGACATTGGCTCTTGCTGCTTTAATGGGTCTGATAGCTAGTATGATAAAAAAATGGAAAAGGAAAGCTACTGCTTAAAGTATAAAGGGCGGCACAAAACCCTGCCCTTAATTGTGTAGTTAGGATTTAATTGTATGTATAAAATGATAGATTCAATATCTCACATAAGACTTTTAGATGAATTGGCTCAGAAAGAATCAACCATTCATAAGATACATCCGCTTGCAAAAGTGTTAACCACTCTTGTTTATCTGTTGACGATTGCATCTTTTGGAAGGTATGAGATAGGAGGACTTCTTCCGCATATTATTTATCCTATTCTGATTTTTGCTTTTGGTGAGTTGCCGGTAGCACCAATTCTTAAAAGGGTGCTGATTGTAGAGCCTGTTATCATAGGAATCGGAATATTAAATCCGCTATTTGACCGTTATATGGTGGCATTTGGGGGGATAGCGATTTCACGAGGGTGGGTCACTTTCCTCTCAATTTTTACAAAATGCGGTTTGACAATTATTGCGAGCCTTTTGCTTGTAGCCACAACAGAAATTGATAAACTTGCTTTTGCATTACGAATGCTTAGAATTCCAAAGATCTTTGTTTTGCAGCTGTTACTGACCTATCGTTATATATCGGTCCTTCTGGAAGAAGTATATAAAATGCAGAGAGCTTATTTCCTAAGGGCTCCCGGCCACAAGGGGATACACAGACATGTCTGGGGGTCTTTTGCAGGGCATCTGGTACTTAGAACTTTTGAAAGAGCTCAGCGTGTTTACCAGTCGATGAGTTTGAGAGGTTTTAATGGTGAATATAATACCGGCACGATTCCAAATATTGCAATAAGAGATGTTGTTTATATGGCAGGATGGAGCTTGTTTTTTATCCTGGCAAGAATTTTCAATATCCCTAACCTTCTAGGTTCAATGTTTATAGGAGTGATAAATAGATGAGTCATCATAAGCTTGAGGTTAAAAAGCTCCGCTTCTCGTATCCTGACGGACATGAAGCGGTTAAAAATATTTCGTTTACAATTCATCATGGCGAATCAGTCGGTATAATCGGCGCTAACGGCGCTGGTAAATCCACTTTGCTAATGTTGATGATGGGTGTCCTGTTCCCCGACGAAGGAGAAGTACTGGTCGGAGATGTTCATTTGACTAAGAAGACTCTGCCAATGATTAGGCAAAGGCTAGGTATGGTTTTTCAAGATCCGGATGATCAGTTGTTTATGACAACCGTTTATGATGATGTGGCTTTCGGACCGAGGAACTGCAAATTGGATGAAACAGAGGTTGCAAACAGGGTTCAGGAGGCTTTGGAGCTTGTGGGAATACCACAACTAAAAGACAGAGCTCCTTTCAAATTATCGGGAGGCGAGAAAAGAGCTGCAGCTATTGCCACTGTTTTGTCAATGCAGCCAGATGTATTGATAATGGATGAGCCTACTTCTTTTTTAGATCCAAAGTCAAGACGAAGGGTTATGAATATACTTAACAGCTTTGAACATACAAAAATAATAACCAGC
>JAAZCB010000866.1 GCA_012513545.1 Clostridiaceae bacterium | reverse complement strand
GTAACGGTGTGGTAAAGCTGTGGTAAAGCTGTTGGCAGCGGTTTTCTGTCAATGGCTTTTCCATGGCTTTTCCATACTGTTATCAATAGCGGAATGTGAGTTATCCATAAAATCCATCAAGGTTATTGAACCAGAGGAAAGTATAATTTTTGAAAAGGTACTATAGCACCATAAATTTATAGTACTTTAAATTTATAAATGCTTGACACTATAATACTAATTTGATATTCTTATTTTAATTTCAGGGTAAAAAGGAAAAAGGCAGCCATTAAGCTACCTTAGACCACCGCAATGAGATGTCAAGTTTCTCCGCAAAAAGTACTTTGACATTCATTGTCCGGTCTTAATTATAAACTTTTTACCTCTTTGAATCAATATGAGGATAGAGAGGTATTATGTCTATGTCAAAGCAATGTAAGCTTTTAAAGCTGTTGGAGTACCACAGGCAACTATTGTACAATATGATGGATTCAGACGAGTATACCGCCGAGGACATATTAAATCAATCTCAAATAGTGGACAAGTATATTTTAAAGGTCACACGGTTAGAATTGAAAGACAATGTAACTCATAATAGACACCGGCAGCCAGGAATTTTACCGGCAAATGAGTTACACGCACAGTAAGTATTTTAGTACTATAAATTTATAAATTCTTGACACTATGACACTATTTTGATATAATTAATAGTGTCATAGTACTTTAATACCTTAATACGAAAGTACGAAAGGGGCATTGATGAAGTATGAACCCATATGAAGAAAGAGTGAAGGAGCATAATGCTGATGCAGAAACCGACAAGGTGCGTGAAGATATAAAAGTCAGTCTGACAGACAAAGAGTATGACGGACTGAAATACCACGCATACAAAGCAGGATTTAAAAATGTAGGGGATTTGCTTTCGTCCTTTGTCGGTGATTTGACCGGATGGTATCACACCAATGGAAGTGACGAAAGGGAAAAAGCTGACGATTGGTATAATAGAGCTTTTGGTTGTTGGATATATTATTTTAGAATTTTCCTACATAAAAATCATTATGACTTAGACACAATCAAGGATATGATTGAGGATGAAGATTTCTTTAATGATGTGTACGAGGAATACAAGGAAGAATCTGAATATGAAGAAGGGGAATTACAGAGTACGGAAGATTGTTTAAAGGTAATCAGGGAGATTGTTGAAGCAGGGAAAGAATTATAATATTTGTAACTCATTTGCCGGATGGATGCGTTGCAGCTCCGGCAGACCGGTAAAGTAAAATGAGTTACAATTACATAAGGAAGTGATTTAATAATGAAGGACATTGACAAGCTAAATGATATATTGGAAGCTGTTGAAGGAATGAACTTAACCGAAAAGGAAAAGAGCTTTATTAAATGGTTGTCAGGTTGGGAAAATGATTCAGTATATAGTTTTATATCTATTGTAAAAAAAGCAAGGGCAGAGTAGTGATAATAAATTAAAAGTATAGAAAGTGAGGACTTAAAGAATGACAAAAATTATAGCGGTAGCAAATCAAAAGGGTGGAGTTGCCAAGACAACAACAACAGGAGCATTTGCGGCAGGACTTAAAAAAAGAGGTTTCAGAGTTCTTGCAATAGACCTTGACCCACAAGGGAATCTATCAGATAGCGTTGGTGCTGAAATGTACGAATCACCAACCGTGTTTGACCTTCTCAAAAGGGAAGCATCACCAAAAGAAGCAATTCAGGAATTAAATGTTTTTGACATCATACCGGCTAACATTATGCTTGCCAGTGCAGAACAGGAATTTTCACAGACAGGAAAGGAACATAGACTGAAAGAAACATTGCTTCCAGTGGTGGAAAACTACGATTATATAATTATTGACACACCACCGGCATTGGGAGTACTTACCGTAAATGCTTTTACTTTTGCAGATGAAATTATAATTCCAACTACTGCTGGAATTTTTGCAGCTAATGGAATACAACAACTTAATACCACCGTAAAGAATGTAAAAAAGTATTGCAATCCTAAAGTTAAAATTGCCGGTATTCTTCTCACAAGATTTAATCCAAGGTCAATAATCAATAAAGATTTGAAGGAATTGACTGAACAATTAGGCACACATATTGAAGCACAAATGTACAAAGCATTTATAAGAAATAGTGTTGTTGTAGAGGAAGCACAGGCAAACAAAGTTGACCTTTTCACTTACAAAAATGATGCTACAGTTACAGAAGATTATAATAAATTTATTGATGAATATTTAAAAGGAGATAATGAGAATGGCTAATAAAAAATTCGACCCTAATGCAGCATTTAAAAATATTGTTGGTGCAGGAAATGAGAATGAGGACAAGCAGGAGCAGAAGGCACAACCACCAAAATCTTCAAAGGTTGAGCCAGAGGACGGCGAAAAATTTAAACAGCGTTCATACTATTTGACTGACGAATTACTGAAAGCCATAACCATAAAAACCGCTGAAACTAATCTCGATAAAAGCGGTGTTGTAAGAGAAGCACTTGAAATGTATCTTGCTGATATTTTGGAAAAATTCAGAAAGTAAGGAAGGTGAAACAATGAAAAAAATCGGCGTTTATAAAAGATTCAAGCTTTATGAAATTGTGGAGCATGACATTGTCAAATCTGGTGGAGCTGATAGCAGATATGTGAAAGGAAGCATTGTAATTTTCTGTCCTGATGATGAACGTCCACAACTAGGATATGAAGAATGGGAAGCAGGAAGCAAGAAAGAAGCCGAGGACTTTATTGATAGTTACGGTAAGGACGAAAAAGAAAATGAAAGCATCAAAAGCAGAATTGAAGCAGCCAAAAGTTTGAGCCAGAGCCAACAGAACAGTCGAACAGTTTTACAAGATATTGAACATAGAACCAGAGAAAATTTTCAAATAACCAGAACATAATTGAAGAATAACGCACATAATTAACCGTCCAGAGAAGGGCGGTTTTTTTCATGGTAGCACTTCGGAGTATTTGCAAAACCTTTGAAAGTGGGGTATACTAAGAGAGTACCATGAAGGATAGCAAGCATTGCAAGTGGATAACCACTTGCGACAATTACAAAAAGCAGCTAACCGCAGCTTTATGCAATTGCTTGTTGGGGCGTTGCCCCAATCCCCTTTAAAAGACAAAAACCATTCAAGCAGGAAGGAAGTGTTTTTTTGTGGCAAACAGGGAAAGAGACATTCAGCGTATTGTCAGAGTGAGCGAGGAAGAAAACGAAATGATTAATCAAAACATGCTGAAAATAGGAACGGTAAATTTTTCAGCATACGCAAGAAAAATGTTGATAGATGGTTATGTTGTCCGTCATGATTTCACCGAATTAAAAGGACTGACTGCCGAGCTTGGAAAGATAGGAAGTAATATAAATCAGATTGCAAAAAGAGCTAATGAAACACGCAATGTATATAATGAAGATATTCAGGATATTTTGCGAAAGCTCCACGAAATTAAAGTGCTTGTTAATGAAAAAGTCGGCAAGCTGATTAAGTAATTTTAAGGAGTAAAAGCCATGGCAATTACAAAAATTCATGCAATAAAAGCAACGGTAAACAAGGCAATTGATTACATTACTAATCCAGATAAAACGGATGGTATGTTATTAGTGTCCGGCTATAATTGCGAAGCAGATTACGCCTATTTAGATTTTAAAATGACTGAAACTTTAGCAAAGGAAGTCAATGGAGATTATACAAAAACAGGCGGTGCAAATAACCTTGCCTATCATACAATTCAAAGTTTTTCAAAGACTGACAAACTCACACCAGAGGAAGCACACGAGATTGGAAAAAAGCTTGCTGATGAAATGCTGCAAGGAAAACACGAGTACATAATTACCACTCATATTGATAAAGGACACATTCACAATCACATAATTTTTAACGCCGTTTCTTTCTACGATTATACAAAATTCAGGTCAGAACCTTATAAAACTGCCGCAAAAATTCGCTCCATAAGTGACCGCCTTTGTGATGAAAAAGGACTGAATGTAATCAGACAACCAAAAGGAAAAGGCAAGAGCCGGACAGAGTGGGAAGCAATAAAAGAAGGTACGAGTTGGAAAGAACAAATCAAGAATACAATTGACCATCTTATACCTCAAGCAACGGATTATAATAGCTTTGTTGCCCTGATGAAAAATGCAAATATTGAAATCAAAGAAGGTAAGCATATTTCATTTAGATTGAATGGTCAGGAGCGTTTTGCCAGAGGTAAAACCATTGGAGCAGAGTACACCAAAGAGCAAATAATTAATAGAATTGGTGAACGTGCAAAAACGACATACAAAGAAATTACGCTCAATGAAAAACTGATACTTGGCGAAAGTGAAAAAGGCTTCTTTACAAGAATACCATATACACAAAAATACATATGGTTTTCAAAAGAACAATGCCAATGGACTAACGCAGAGCATAAGACTTTACATATAAATATTAGTACCGAGCAGCAATATGAATTTGTAACAAAGACCGGTGAGAAAATGGAGACAATCACCGGTGAAGTGATTCATAAATACTATGATGATGCAGCCAAAATGAGAGAAGAAAAGCAAGCAGGAAAAGAAGCAGGACAGCCAGTAAAAGAAGATAAAAAAATACTCAATGGTAAAATATCAGAAGTCAAAAAACGTCCTTTACCTCTTGCAAATAAAATCATCTATGCAACAAAGAAACAGCAGAATATTGACACCAAACAGCTTGCAAATATGCTCCTGATGTTGCGGCGTGAAAACATTCAAAAGTTTAGTGATATTGATACAAAAATTGCCGCCCTGAAAGAACAGAGCCTAACAGTCAGGGAAGATATAAAGCAGCTTGATTCTAAAAATGAGAAGTACAAGGAAACTGCAAAATATTTGGTATCTTACAATAAGTATTTGCCTATAAAGCTACAGTATGAAAAGCAAACTATCATAACAAAAAAGAGTTTTTATAATAAGAATGAAAGTGAGCTTTTGGCATTTGAACACGCAGCAAAGCAACTTGAAAAATTGGGAGTAAACACAAATGTAAACTCTGATAAAGTCATTGAACTGGTGAAGCAGCAGACCAAACAAGTGACGGAATTACACGACCAGTACAAGAAAACTGATAGCAGAGTTGAAGAACTAAGGAAAGCTCAAGCAGTAATACAAAACCTGATTAAGCCGCAGGAGAGAAAACAGGTTATTGAGACAGAGAAGAAGCAGGAGCAGGGGGAAAGATAGGGTAATTCTTTGGGGAGTCTTTGGGTGTCGTTGGAGATCCGTTGGAGCTTCACCCCGAAAGAAAAAAACGCTGCGTATTATACCGCTTTGCCATACCTGTCAAGTGTCGCAGCATAAGGGGTCATTCTTTGGGGTCGCTCAACTTATATGCGACTAGGGTCATTTCTCAAGGGTCTTGACAGGGAAGGAAGGGCTTCGAGGGTCGGCGGTGCGAAAATACCGCTTTTTTTCTTTTTCTTTTTTGCCGGCTTTCGGGTCGATTTTTTCTTTTTCTGTTTTTTCGGGGGTTTGTAAGGAGCGGGTAGGTCTTTGGAGCTTGCAAGTGCCACACTGTAACTCATAAACACGCCGGCAGCTCCGGACACGTTCGCAATATTGAGTTACAAAATCATGATAAACCTTGATAATAGCGGAATCGTAAAATTTCCGTGTCCAGATATGAGAAGTCAATTAGTATCTCATTTTTGAAAGTTAACTTTCAAAATATTTCTCTAAATGCTTGACACTTTAGTACTAAAGTGGTAAAATTAAATAGTACTAAGGTACTAAAACACTAAAGTACTAAGAAAGGACGAGGAATAATTATGGTAATTCTTGAAAAAATCAATGCGGAACTCAATAGACTGTTTGACCTGTTCAACAAGCATTATTACAATGGCGAGATTAAAAAGCCGATTATCGTAGCACAGACCAACGGACATAATGCCGGTGCTATGGGGTGGTGTACATGTAATAAGGTTTGGAAGGACAACGAGAGCAACGAGTATTATTATGAAATCACTATTTGCAGCGAATACCTTTACAGGGATATAGACGGTATTTGCTCCACGCTCTTACATGAAATGGTGCATCTTTATTGCAATGAGAGAGGCATTAAGAACACTTCAAGAGGACACACATACCACAATAAAAAATTCAAGGAAATAGCCGAATTACACGGTTTAGTTATAGAGTATGACAAACGTATAGGGTGGAGCATTTCAAAGCTTACAGACGAAGCCAAAGCCTTTGCAAAAGCAAATACAGACAGCAGCGTATTCAGACTTACAAGAGGTCGGCACAAGTCGCCTGATAAACCGGAAGAACCAGAAGAAGGAGAAGAACCGACAGGCGAAGAAGGGGGAGAGGAAGAACCAAAGCCAAAGCAATCCATGAGAAAGTATGTATGCCCCAATTGCAAAACCATCATAAGAGCCACCAAGGACGTAAATGTCAAGTGTGCCGACTGTGACGAGTTTTTCGAGAAGGAAGGAAAAATAAATGTAACTCAAAAAGCTGCCGGGAATCCTGGCATCTCTCAAGGAAATGAGTTACACACGAAAGGAGTATTATTGTGCTGACGGTCAAACGGCTTTTAGACAGGTCAAAAACCTATCATGGCAAGTACCATGATATAGGAATTATACTTGATGATTATTCAACACAGGAGCTTTTTAAATTTGTATTTGACAATCTCAATATGAAAACAGCTTTAAGATATTTTTTAGAACAGCAAATAACAGCACATATAATGTCGATTGAAAGGAGTTTATCAAAATGAGTGAGAAAAAGGAATACAGCCGCAGCGTGAGAATGACAAACACAGTAAAGGAATTTGTTGAGAGCCAAGAGGGGGAAGGCTTCAACGAGAAGTTTGAAAACATGGTGCTTTTCTGCATGGATAAGCTGCCGGAGATTGAGAAGCAAATTGCACAGAAACAAAAGCTACTAAAGGAGCTTAGTACTAAAGTATCAAAACAGGAAAATATTTTAAGGGAAATTGATAATATGCGGTGGAGCATAGAGAGCGTTATAAACAGAGCCAAGGCAATAGCCGGAAAGGAAACCGAATGATAAAAGCAATAATTATATGGTCTTTGCTGCTTTCTGGTCTGGTAGTATTCCAGATTGCACGGAGAAGCAAAGCCGCTATGATAGTACGGCAGAAATTCAATAATGATGAAGTGACACAAGCTTTCAGGAATACAACTATGACAGGCAAGGACTTTTTAAATAAAGTCCTTGCTATGAATGGCATATCTCATTATAAACTGGTGTCCTCAAGGTCGAAAACGGTTTACTGCTTGCCGAGATTGCTTGTTATCAGTCCAGAGTTTAGCGAGCCTTTGAAGGTGGAAACGTTCAATACCACTCTGCACGAGCTTAAACACATCAAGGATAAGCCGCTTTTTTACTTAAAGTATTTATTTGACTTCGTGTGGTTGGTCTGTTTTTTGGTTATTCTGGTGCAAATGTTCAATATCATAGCAATACCCAATATTAAGCTTTTTTACATGTCTACTGCTGTTGCTTTCCTGATAGCAAGCATACTGGGTCTGATAGGAGAAACCAGAGCAAGAAAGTTTGTATGCAGCGAATACGGCAATCAGGTACTTTCGGGAATGAACTTTCAAAATGAGATTATCCAGACTATAGCCAGTTATTTGAGGGTGAGGATACAGGGGGAAATCTTTTGGCAAAACACGACCTCAATTGCAGGATTATTAATTTTAATGTCTTTCTTTGTGGGTGGTGCTTTGTAACTCGTTTTACTTTACCGATCTGCCGGAGCTGCAACGCATCCATCCAGTAAATGAGTTACAAAAACAATTTGAAAGGGATGAATTTGATGTATACTTCGTTTCAATATAGATTGCAATTAATATTAATCAAAAAAAATATATCTCTTAATGACCTTCATTATAAGACTGGAATTAGTAAAAGAACTTTAAATAAAATAGATAATCCTAAATTAGAAACTTTAATTAAAATTGCCAAGTTTTTAAACGTATCTCTTGATGAACTAGCAGGATTTAAGCTGCCAGTAAAAAAGAAAACAGAAAAAGAGATATTATTAAATGCTATTGCGGAAACGACAGCTTCAATTATTCCTGACAGAGACAGAAAAAAACTAGAAGAAGAATGGAAGATAATTGAGGATTTAGGTCTTGATGATATTATATATAAGCCTTATGCTTTGTTGAAAGAAATAACACCATGTATATATTTGTGTTTTGATGATAACGATACAATTATTTATATAGGGCGTACAACATGTATTAAAGGGAGAATTGAAAACCATAAATTGAATACATATTGGTGGAAAGAAGTTATCAGATTATTTTTTGCGTTGGCTAAATGTGAAACCGATATGGCAATATATGAAATTTATTATATCAACAAGTTTAAGCCAAAGTATAATCAGCAAGATAAATTTAATGATTGCTGTTCTTTAAAGCTAGATGAACTTTTATTTAATGAGTATGAGGAAATTCGATAAATCTTTGAATATCAAAAATGTAACTCAATTTCTTTCCTTCAGGAATCAGGATGCAGCTGCATGAACAAAATAATGAGTTACAAAAAGCCGCCATCATGGGCGGCTTCTCTTTCAGGCTATTCTCTTTCAGGCGGCTTTTTCATTTCTCTGGTGGCAGCTGTTTCCTTCGCTGTCTCTCTTGCTGCTTCTTTAGCTGCTGCCATTCGTTCAGCCATTGTCAGGGGTTTTGCTGCTGCTTCCGGTGCTTTTATGCTCTGGTTCAGAGCTTGCGGCAGCTCTATGTTGTTAATACTGCTATACTCCTTTAAACCTTCCTCTAACTTCTTAAAGTCACAATATACTTTTTCCTCAAAAGAGTTAGGGTGTTCCGTCCTTCTGGTGTATATGTTGGCTGCTCTTTCCTCAAGATGCTTCCGGTTGTCCTGACAAAATATGAATTGTGTAAGTAATATGGTTCTGTTGGGGTCTTTGTTTATGTCGAAAGCAATGAGTTGTGATGTATGTACCGGTATCATGTTGTTAAGTCCGATAATGCCATATTTGCCGTCTTTTATTTTTATGATATGAGGATTGTTTTTTAGTGTCTGGTGTTGGGGTCTTGGGTGTTCCAGTGGTGCAAAATAAGGCATACCGTTTATATTAAGTAATACACCAACATAGGGGCGGTTCTCGTTATATTCCTTTGTCTGGTTCTCGTTATACTGTACCCTGCTGTCGTAATTTTCATGAAGGTACTTAATGTAATCAAGGTTTACCCTGTAAATTTTCATCTTGCAGCTCCTTAAATTACAAAAGACGGTAAATAATTACCGTCTTTTTATCCCTACTATAAGGCAAGGGGTTTCCTCTTTATAAATCCCTACTTATCAGGCAAGGGGTTTCCTCTTTGTAAAAATCCCTACTATAAGGCAAGGGGTTTCCTCTTGAACTACCTTAATATTATTATACGAAAATGCACATAATATGTCAAGAATGTTTAGTACTTTAGTTGCTTAGTGTTATTTTGAACTAGCATTTTCTTTTATTACTTTTCTTATGTGTTCGTTAAGGTCGAATGTTGGCTTGGTTTTCTTGTCAATCAAAATCTTTTTGTATTCTTGATATTCACTTTCTAAAACCCTAAAAGTCACTTTTGTATACTCATCCATTTTGAAAACCCCCTTGTTATTTATTATCTGTATATCAGTATATATGTATAGCTGTATATATGTCAAGAAAGTTCTTTAGTATAATAGTGTTTTAGTGTTTTAGTATCATAGTGTCATTTAAATATGAAGCCTAAAACATCATCTTTCAAGGTATCTGATGTAATATAACACTTTTGAGGGTTTCGGCTGTTAACTTCAACCTTTTTAATATTTCTCAATAGCAAGTGTTGAGAGGTTTTTGCTTCGCCTGTAAGGTCAAACAGTATGTTGATACCTTCAATATCCGTGAGAATAAAGTCATTTATATAGTACTTCTGGTGTGTCTTAATATCACCTACAACATCGGTAGTATTCACAAGTACTAACGGCTCTTTACTGTTTACCGTTTCGCACAAATACCCTATAAACAAGGATAAATCCATTAAATCTGTATTGGTGACTGATAGCCTTTGACTTGCTTTTAAGGCATACTCAATAATAGAGTTACCGT
This sequence comes from Clostridiaceae bacterium, assembly GCA_012513545.1. The sequence continues at coordinate 16,106 of JAAZCB010000866.1, read as the reverse complement.
TATCGTCTGAAAATGCTATTTTAGGTGCTATACCAAATTCCATATTTCAAAGCTCCTTTAGTATCATAATGTTTTAGTACTTTAGTTTTTTAGGTTCAAAGTACGTAGGTTTCCTGATGTTTCGGACACTTCTTACAATCTGACTGCACAGAATACCCTTTCATTTTTGAAAGTTAACTTTCAAAAATTGTTTATGATTCCTGTGGTGCTTCTTCATCCAGAGCAACAGAAAAATCCAAGCTTTCAAAGCTCTTGTCATTCATGGCGGTGAGCTTTCTTATAACACCACTGGTCAGCTCTTTTATTTCCTGCTCATTGTCTGCAAAGTGAGGTACAACAGCTTTGAGCTTATTAATAATGCTTTGACGGTCTGGTGTGAAGCCGGAATACATTTTCATTAAGGTTATTTCTTCAACAGTAAACATTATATTTCCTCTCTTTCTTTTTTTTGCTGTTTGTCCTTTTCAGGAGCTTGCTTTTGAGCTGCGGCAGCTCGTTCCTTTGCTGCTGCCATACGTTCAGTCATTTTCTGCTTTGGGTCAAGTGATTGTGCAGCTCCTGAAAGATATTCTTTTCTCTTTGATAAATTAACAATGTATTTTTCCTGTGATTCTTTGCTATACCCTTGTAGTGTGGGTAATTCTTTTTTAAATACTTCAATGATTTTACTTAAATTTATTTGTTCTTCTTTTACAGCATTTTGTAATACAGGAATAAAGTTATCATCTAATTTGAAACTATTTTTGATGGTTGATAATTCATCCTGTGCTTTTTTTGCCATTTCTAACAAACCAGAATTATGTTTATTTCCTTTAACACTTTCGGTTAGTTTCATTAATCCGTGGTTTAGTTGAGATTCTAAAGACATTTTGGAACTATCGAATGTTTCAAGAACTTCTAATTTTTTTTCTTTACTGATGATATCTATACATAGGTTTTGAAGCTCTCTTGCATACTCTCTAATTAATTCGATTTCCATTATCTTTCCTCTCTTTCTTTTTTTTGTTGTTTATCCTTTTCAGGAGCTTGCTTTTGAGCTACGGAACGTTCCTTTGATGCTTCCTTTGCTGCTTTCATACGCTCTGACATAGACAAAGGCTTTTCATTTGCTGCCGGTCTTTCAAAGGTCATATTCTTTTCACCGACAACGGCAGTCATTAGCTCATATGTGAAGTCGTTCAAATCATCAGGAAACTTGTCATTAAAGCCTAGTTGCTCCCTGCTCTGTTCCTTGTCTAAGTCTATATCATTGTCAAATTTCACGCTGTCAAGGTGTTCATTGATTAGCTGCTGTTCATGTTGTTTTGCTACATCTGGACAGCTTTCAAAGCCGAAACTATCAACGTAATGAGCTGTACAAACGCTGTTTTCTTCCACCACGACAATATCACTCATGGACAATGAATGTCCTTTGAAGTCTGCCGGTTTGTTTGTATTAAACTCCTGATATATATTTTCCAATGTAGCTGACTGCTCCATTTTGCCGGTGTAAACCTTGTCATAGTTTTTTAAATCCGGTTTATCTTCGTACTTCTGCAAGCTTTCAAAGCTTTCCCAACGCCTGAAATGGTTTTCCTCACCGACTTTTAATTGATAGATGGTGAAGGTTCTGTCATGAGCTGCCGCCGGTGCTTTTTCAAAATCAACCCCAACTAATGCCGCCCTTTCCTTCGCATCGGCTTTGGTAGGTTCTTTGCCCTGCTCATGCACGTGTGTTGGCTGCTCTTTTAAAAGCTCCTGAAAGCGTGTATCAATCCTATCAATCAATTCAGCAGCTTGCTTTTGGATGGTATCAAGTGAGTTTTTAAGCTCGTTCAGTTCCTTGTCACTACTCCAAGCAGCTACATACGCAAAGCTATATTCCGAGGTATCAATACCATAATGGCTACAAACAACAAAAGCCACGCTTTCGGCTTCAACTTCCTTAGTGCGGCGGTCTTTTTTATCATCAAGGGTAAGGTAATTATTATCAGTGTGCAGGTCGGCGTGTGTTATTTCATGGATAGACGTTTTAATGGTTTGTGTCTCGCTCATGCCGTTTTTGATTGCTATTCTTTTATTTACAGGGTCGCAATATCCTTTTGCTCCACTCTGTATATCCTCAAACTCCATAGGCAAAGGTGATACGCTTTTCAGGCTTTCCATAAAGGCATTATACCTTTCCACGTTTCCGGTCAGCTCTGTGACGAGCTGCGGCAGCGGTTCACCTGATGTCTGACTGACATCAAAGACGTAAACAGGACGGAAAGCCGGTTTTGTTATTTCCACCGTTTCCGTCACCGTCTTTCCTGCTGCATCCTGTACCGGCTTTTGTGTGTTGGGGTCTATCTTCTCCATTTCAACCTTTACACGGTATGGAGAAGGGGCAAGAATCTGTATTCCCTTTTCCCCTTTGTTTACTGAACGGTTAAACTTAGTTTTCCAAGCATTAAAACCGGCTACATGTGTTGAATCCGGTTTTTGCATCATAAGCAAAATGCTGTTCCTGAAAGAATAGGAATGAAACTTTGACATGACATTAAGATAGTTTATATATTTATCACTGGTGTATACGTCTTTTATGCCTTGCTCCAACTTGTCTGTAAGCTCTTTCATTTTATCCAGTTTATCATGACTTGCCATTTTCGATACTCCCTTCTTTAGATGTATGTTCTCTAACATATTTGAAAAGGGTGGATTTACTCAACCCTGTAGCATCTATAATATCTTGCACGGAAAAATCATTTGAATAATACATTTTTAAAGCTGTTTCAACTTGCTTTTTTTCCTTTGGGGTACGCCCCGGCAAACGTCCTCTTTTTTTGGCTGCTTCGATACCGGCTTTGGTTCGCTCTGAATTTACATCACGCTCCATTTGAGCCATAGCACAAAACATAACAAAACAAAATTTCCCCATAGGTGTTGATGTGTCAAATTGTTCCCTCAAGCTCACAAGGTATATGCCCTTTTTCTCAAAGTCCTCTGCCAATGCTAGAAGCTGTCTTACTGTCCTTCCTAGTCTGTCAAGCTTCCAGATTACTAGAGTGTCACCGCTGCGGAGCTTTCCCAAAAGCTCTGTAAGCTGCTGCCGGTTCTGCCTTGTGCCAGTGACTTTTTCCTCATATATTTCATCAACTCCATACTCTTTGAGTGCATCTATTTGTAAATCTAAGTTTTGCTCTAAAGTGCTTACTCTTGCATACCCAAACTTCATTTTGCAACTCTCCTTTGCATAGTGACATGTATATACTGTAATTATTATATATACATGTCACTATTTTTCATAGGTTGTTGATTAAATGGAGTGCGGCAAACGACCGTTTTTCGTACATATTCAACATTGTAGAATTTAGCCGATTTTTACCCCTGAAAATAGTGCTTTTATTAGTGCTATTTTCAAAGTACGCTTTCCCCTAAATCACTAACCTTTTTCGGACTATTTTTTTACCAGTTTACCGAGCGGTGAAAATTGTAATTCATAACCATTTGTTGTTGAGAGTTTGATAGCTTGATTATAGATTTCGGTACTCTTACCCTTTGTCATTTTTAAGTGTTCTGCATCGACAATTTGATAAGTACCAGATTCTAAGCCTTTTATTGTTCCGGTGTATGTGCCGTCATTGTTAAAAGTTACTGTACCCCCTACATTTGACCATTCCCACGTACCCACTAAGTTATCCTGTACCTCTTTGAATTTTGTGTTATTGGCTTCTGCTGCTGTTTTCTGTTCTGCTGCTTTCTTATCTGCAATTAGCTTATCTGCCTTTTCCTTTGTGTCATAGTAGGTATATTCAAGACTGCTTTTACTATCTTTAAAATATAAAGTATTTTGGTTGCCATCCTTCACAATCTTGAAAGCGTATAAAGTTCCGTCCATACCTTTAAGGGATAATACACCATCCTTTACGGTGTATGTGCCTTTGGTTTTCATAGTCAACCATTCAGACGTATATACTCCATCATCTTCAATGGTCAGAGTATCAGGACGTGTACTGTACCACGTTCCTATAGCTTCCGCAGGAGCCTTTTGAACTTCCACTTTTGGAGTATTGTTGCTGTCATTGCCTTTTCCGCATCCCATCAGGGCAACACTTATAACCATTAAGGACACTACGAGTAAAACCACTTTTTTCATAACATAATCCCCTTTCATATTTTTATTTGTAACTCAATTTTTATGCAGCCGCCCAAGGCGGCCGACAAAAATTGAGTTACATTACTTCTTTGAATTATCAAACTCCATTTTAAAATTTACATATGTGCCGGTATCGTCAAGTATGATGGTTGCATCATAGGTTTTGTTTGTTTTGGCAGAGTATAAACCGGTCATTTTTACCCTGCCCTTTTTAAGTAGGTCAGTAGCTTGTTTTTTAGTAAGCGTTTTTTTCTTGTCCTTAAAGAATTTATCTTCCTTCCAGAGTGTGAAGCCGCAACCTTCTTTTCCACTTTCACAGGCGTATGACTTCGGAAGCTCTATGATGTTTTTTCCACATCGAGGGCAAACCGCTATAACCTCTTTTTCCTGTTTGAAGGTGTCTTTTGCATCTTCGGAGCTTATGCCTTTTGAGCTTTCAACGATATTCTTTATGTATGCTGCAATGTTGGTCATAAAGTCATTGCTTTTTACTTCTCCCCTTCTTATCATTTCAAGCTGCTTTTCCCATTCAGCGGTTAGCTCTGGTTCTTTGAGCTTTTCAGGAAGTAAGTCCATAAGGGTATAGGCTTGTTGTGTGGCAAGGAGCTGCTTTCCTTTGCGTTCTATGAATCCGGTCTTGATGATACGCTCTATAATACCGGCTCTGGTGGCAGGAGTACCCAAACCGGAATCTTTCATTGCTTCTTTGAGTTCTTCGTCCTCAAGTTCTTTTCCGGCGTTTTCCATAGCTCCCAAAAGTGTTGCTTCTGTGTGTGGTACAGGTGGTTTTGTCTTTTTTGCCTTTGATGAAACCTTAACCCCTTCTATGGTTGTACCTTGAGTAATGTTGTTTGGTATGGCTTCATTCTCCGGCTCGTCTTTTTCTGCTTCCTTCTCCGGCTTTGCTTTTATAACTTCAATCAAATTACTCTGAAACTCCTTGAAGCCATTGTCAAGAATCTGCTTTCCGGTCGCTGTAAACTGTTCACCCTCAACATCAAGCTCTAACTTAGTGTAAGCGTATTTCTGTGCTGCATATGGAGAAGTAAGCAGCCTATAAACAATCAGAGTAAGTATGTTTTTTTCGGCTGTCGGCAGCTTTTCAAGGTCTGCCGTGAGTACGCTTTTTGTTGGTATTATTGCGTGGTGGTCAGATACCTTTTTGTTATTGACAACACGTTTCATGCTTAACTTTTTAGTGTCATAGTCCTTTAGTGTTTTAGTATCAACCAGTTTTGATTTTGCAAGTTCACCTATAAGCTCAAGTGTTGATTCTTCCATATCGTCCGTCAGGTAGCGGCTGTCTGTTCTTGGGTAAGTGGTGAGCTTTGCTTCATAAAGGCTTTGTGCAATGTCTAAGGTCTGTTGTGCCGAATATCCAAGCAAGGTATTTGCTTCACGCTGCAATGTAGTTAAATCAAACAAAGCCGCTGCATTTTCGGTCTTGTCTTGCTTCTCAAGCTTTGATACAGTTCCCTTTTTACCATTGCATTTATCAACTACCTGTTTTGTTGCCTTTTCCATATCCTCTACAGAGAGAGAAAGCCAGTCTAAACGCTTATAAGCTTTGAAGCTCCCACAATCAGCAGTTAAAACATAGTAAGGTACAGGCTTGAAATTCTCAATGCTTCTCTGCCTTTTTACTATCAGGTTGATTGTAGGGGATTGCACACGCCCAATATTCAGCTTTTTGTTATACAGGCAGCTATATAAACGTGTTGCATTGATACCAACCAAAAAATCAGCGTTCATACGAGAAACAGCAGCTTGATAAAGGTTTTCATACTCCCTGCCGTCTTTCAGACTATTAAAACCGTCTTGTATAGCTTTTGTTTCCATTGAGCTTATCCAAAGCCTTTTATATGGCTTCCTGCTTGCGGTTTTGTTGTATACGAGCCTGAATATTAATTCCCCTTCACGTCCTGCATCCGTTGCACATACAAGCTCTGTAACGTCATTGCTTTTTATGAGCTTTTCAACGGTCTTGTATTGGTCTTTGGTGTTTTCAGATACAACCGTTTTCCACTGTTCAGGTATAAAAGGTAAAGTGTCCAAACTCCATTTTTTAAGCTCTGGGTTATAATCTTCCGGCATAGCACTTTGTATCAAGTGACCGACACACCATGTCACATAATACCCATTTCCAGAAAAGTAGCCGCTTTCCCTTTTGGTTGCTCCTATCACTTTGGCAATCTCACCGGCAACACTTGGTTTTTCTGCAATTACTAATTGGTATCCCATCATTTAACCCCCTTCTTTATTTTTGTAACTCAATCAATCAATCAAAACCGTAGGAGCTGACACGGATCTCTACCGTGTCAGCATATTTTTGAGTTACATTGTAACTCATTTTTTAAAAAATCGGCTGCTTCAGGATTCCTGCAGCGTGGAAAGTTGAGTTACAAATTATTGTTCTGGTTCTCTGTACCTTCCTTTGCAGGAACGGCAGCGGTTGGCTTCTTTGCGTTTAAATCTTTGATAAGCTCTTTAAATTCTGACAGTGGCATATTCAGTTCTTTAAGCAATCCCTTGACTTCCAGACTTTCAAGCTCCTCGATTTCCTTGTTGAGCTTGTTTATTTTCTCCTGCTCTGCTGCTATCCTCTCTTTAGCTTTTTTGATTTTATCCCTTTTCTCTGCTATTCTTTCCGCTGTTGTCATGTGGTTTTCTCCCTTCAAGTTTTTATTCAGTTTCGCTAAACTGGTCTTTCCCTATATAGAAACGTGGATTAAGTTTTTTCCCATCCTTTTCAAAGGACAGGTGCAAATGACTTCCTGTGCTTTTGCCTGTATTCCCTACTTTTGCAATCACATCACCCTGTTTTACTACCTGTCCGTCAGTGACCAGAACCGTATCACAGTGGCAATATGTCGTTTTTCTCTTGTCGCTTGTTATGACTACATAATTTCCCGCAACATCATCAATGCCAGTTGATACTGTGCCGTCCATTGTAGCGTTAATCTCTGTGCCGGACGGCATGGGAATGTCTATTCCATCATGAAATCTTTTATCATCATACACAGGGTCTATACGCCAACCGAAACGGCTTGATACACTTACTTTATCCTTTAAAAACGGTTTAGCTAATTCAGCTCTCAAGGTTGTGCCGCCTATGTCGCTATAGGTCTTGTATTCCTGAAATTCATCTGTTGTGGCAAACAATTCATCCTTATGGTCTTTTACATAGTCCTCAAAACTTCTTGTTGTCAAGCTTACCTCTAAATGGTCTGTGGTCGTTGTTGACGTTGAAGTTGAGCCGTCTTTGTTTGTTGTTGTGCTTGTGCTTGTTGTCTGCCATGTACGGTAATTTACGTGGTTAAGCTCTTTATGTATTCGCTCAATTTCCGCTTTTACATCACCTAACTTGAAATCATGATACTTTACAGTCAGGTAGGATATTATTGGCACTGGGTTAGTCTTTGGAACGTCTTGAGTAATTTGGAAGTCGTCTATATAGTTCCATTCCGGTTTATTCCGTGTGTTTCGTATGTCCACCGCCATATCAATGTCAAGCTCTGTTACATAAGCGTAAACGTCTGTTAATTCTCCATCCCTCGCCTGATATGTAAAGCTTGAAAACAGGGCAGCCACCGCAGAAACGCCAGCAACAAGCAAAAGAATGACCAATACCACAGCTATTATAATTGCAATAGCTTTCAACACTACCGGATTTAAAAGTAACTTTGCACCTAATTTTACACCTTGAGCAGCATATTGAGCCGCCAACTTTGCTGTTTGAGCAGATTTCTGAATACTTCTAAGGGTACGCTTTGCATTTTTAGGAGCGTTTTTTACGGCTTTTGCCGCCCTGCTTGTAACCTTCAACCCTCTGCTTGTTCCTACTATCACATCTTTTGGCTTTTTTACTGCCTGTATACCCAAATCATCTGAACCATGAAACTCCGAAGCAGTTTTACCCATTGTTTTTATAGTTCCAATACCAGTATTTTTAAGAGTAATGCCGCCCCTCTTGAGTAAGGAAAGGCTTGCTTCTTTAGCCGTCAAAGCTCCACCTTTTACATCTTTAAATACCTTTGAAGCAAACCGTATATTTACCACTGTTCCTGCTGCCACTTTATACACGTTCCTTGTATAGCGTGGTGCTCTTAGCATATATTTCATTGACTGTCCGGCTGTACGCTCGCTTAAACTTCCTTCCTTGCCGCCTTGTGCTGCCGCACTTTCCGAAGCTCTTACAGCATGACCGGCAAACCTTTTAACAAATCCTTTTGACTTGTCTTTCTGTGCTTTCATGTCTAAGTATGCTTGAGATTCACTTGCCGGTTTACCTTCCTTTGGGGTTTCCTCTTTTGAGGTATTCCCCCTTTTCCCTTTGGCTGCATCCGCTCTTGCTTTTGCCTTTTCTGTTTCAGATATTGCAACCGTTCCACTGCTACTGTTTCCCTTGTTGTTTAAAATCAAGCTTTCTTTCACATTGCTTTCCAGTGATGTACGGATATTGTCAACGCCCACATGCTTTTTATCGTGAATTACTTTATCTGTAGTTGAAACATAGTTTGCTGTTGCGGCTGCTCCTGAAAGTTTCTGACTTCCTGCCGTCCTTTCAGGACTTGTATGGTTGGTTGTAATTGTAGTCAGTTTTCCGCTTTCATTGCGGTAATTTTGCTCTGTTTTAACATGCATACCGTTTTCATAATTACGCTGTTTTACGGCTTCGCTTTTTTCTGAATTACGATTATATTCATGGTGTTTTGCTTCTTCCTTAACAGAGCTTTGATATTCTCCTTTGTCGCTCTTGAGTGCATTGTTACCATGTTCCGCATATGAAGCAGTACCATTAATGGTACTGCTATCATTGATTATGCGGTTTTTGTCATTTATAATTTTTTCATTCATAAGCAACCTATTCCTTTGACTCTGTTTCTTCCCTCTGTGCCGCTGCTGCTATTTCTTGTGCTGCTTCTTCCCTTTGTGCTGCTATTTCTTCCGGCTTTGTTGTCATCATCTTGTACAGCTCTGTATCTGTTGGGAACTTATCAATAAACGGTATAATAGCATTTCCGGCAAATAACAAACCTTGACCGGCTTGAGCATTGGTTACATAGCTTAACTGCTGATTGCTTATGTTGAGCAAACCGGCAAGCTCCACACGGTCACTTGCTGCCTGATTCAGCATCATTACAAAGTCAGTATTTGACAACATACGCCTTGCTAGGTCTGATACAAGCAAATCTTCGACGTTCTGCGTAATACCGGTTGGGATAGCTCCCCACTTTCTGGCTCTCTTGTACAGCTCAAACAGGTAGTTTGCTGAATACTCATTCTGAAATAGTAAGTATATTTCATCAATGTAAATCCATGTACGCTTACCTAATGCCCTGTTTTGTGTTATCCTGTTCCAAATCTGGTCAAGGACAATGAGCATACCCATTGTTTTCAACTGCTTTCCGAGGTCACGAATATCAAACACAATAAGCCTGTTGTTAGTGTCAATGTTCGTGGGGTTTGCGAATACCGACAAGCTGCCCTCAATGTAAAGCTCCAATGAAAGTGCTATGCTTTCGGCTTCGGCTTCTGGTTGCTTTTTAAGTAACTGGTAGAAGTCTTTCAAAGTTGGTACAGGGTTTTTTGCAGGATTCGCAAAGTATGGCTCATAGGTCATTTTGCAAGCTCTGTCTATAACTGTTTTTTGTGCTGCCGACAAACCGTTTTTTCCACCAACAAGCAGCTCACACAGAGACAATACAAATTCTGATTTCAGAAGCAGCGGACTATCATCATCGGCATAGTCCATTGTTATATCCAGAGGGTTTATATGAGCTTTTGAACCGGCACTAATATGAATGACTTCCCCACCGAATCCCTCAACCAATTGTGTATATTCTCTTTCAGGGTCAATTATCAAAACTTCATCATCCGTATTGAGCAGTACATTAACAATTTCCCTTTTAGCCGAGAAACTTTTACCGCTTCCGGGAGTACCGAGTATAAAACCGTTCGGATTTTTCAAGGTCTTACGATTAAAGAATATCAAGTTACGAGACAAGGCATTTAAGCCGTAGTACATGCCGCCCTCTTGGAAAAGCTCTTGAGTGGTGAAAGGTACAAAAATACCGGTGCTTGCTGTTGTCAATGTCCTTTGAATTTCTATCAGATTCTTTCCTACCGGCATTGTTGAGTTCATGGCTTCTTCCTGTAAGTAATCAAGATTCCCCATTTTACAATTGTTTTTACGTGCTGCTGCCATTATCTGATATATGTTGTCATTCAATTGGTCAAGGTCTTTGGCAGTAGTATTTATAAGGATTGATACCTTAAACATTCTTTGATTCTTGTTTTGCATATCGTCAAGCAGTTCTTCCGCTTCATTCAGGGAATATTTAAGCTCATAGGGTATCATATCCACATCATAACCGGCTTTAAGTGCTTTCTTTTGCTCGTCAATTTTCTGCTGCTCCATAAAGCTTATCTTCTGTTTTACAAGTGAAAAGGCTTTTTCCTGCTCAACACTGTTGATATGCAGCGTGATAGTCATATTACACGGAATGTCGGAAAGCTCTGTAATGAGTTTATCCGATAAGTCCGGTGGTAAATCCTTGAGGTACAGCGTTTGTCCGTAGTAGTCACCAAATTCATAATGACTTTTATTTGAGAAATTGAAGCTATCAGGGGCAACATAATCCTTTGTTGTCAAGCTGCTGTCTACTAAATAATCATAACTAAAAGTGAAGGGGTCTTCTGGATTGTACATTTTCTGTAGAAACTCCAACCGCTGCAAGCCTGAAAGTAATTCAATCTCACACCCCAAGGACTTAAAGTTTGTCATGATGTCAGTTTCAAGCCTTGCCAGTGCCGGTATTGCTGCTTCGTAGTTTGCTGCTTTAACAGCAAAGGTTAAGTACTTCTCTCTAATTATAGAATTTTGCCCCTGTAGTGCTTTTTCTGAAAGCATGGCATTATATTCCTTGCGGTACTTGTCGAGGTCGTCAACGCCCCTGCCGGTTTTCAAAAGCATTTGAGATTTGAAATCATCCCTGTTTATATGCCTGTTATGTATGGTTATTTGAAGATTGATTGAGGGGTCAAAGTAATTCAAAAACTCACAATAGCGGCTGAAAATTTCAACCTGTTCCTCACGCCTTGCTATCTGGTAGTTTATGTCTGCAAACTTGATAGCTTTTGAGTACAAACCATTTTCAACCTCACAAATGCCATCCTCAAACATTCTCTTATACTTGATGGTTTCCTGTGCTATCTTTGGAGCTGATTCTCTTTTCTGCTGCTTTAAAAGCTTCTTGTTTTGCTCGTTTGTGGTCTTGTTTAGCTGCTTTAATCTCTCTGTATGTTTCCTTGCTCTTTCTCTTTCTGCTTTTCTCTCCGACTTCAAAGACTTGACATTCTCGTTTATTTTTATCTGCTTTTGTGTTGGCTTTTTGAATAGCTCCATTTTTCTTATCTCCTTTTACTTGTTTTTCTTTTCCGTTACTATCTATTTCCAGTTTGGTTTTGTAGTGCCGTTTATGTGTTCCAAACCTGTGTCGGAACATCAACGCTGCATATTTTTCAAATGGAAAGCCGTTTTTCCTAATAAAACCAATTGCAAAGACCGGTATTACCTCCACTATAACCAAATAACTTGCCATATCCCTACCCAATAACATTGAACCAAAGTAATAAGTTGCAACGCCTGATATTATAGCGACTGCAAAACATATGAGCTGTCTTAGAGAAAGTCCAAACAATATTTTTTCTTTGTACTCTGTAATTTCTTTTGGTATCCGCACTTCTATTGACACCGCTTCACCCTCCTTTATATCATTTTGTAACTCATTTCACCTCACCGGTCTGCCGGAGCTGCAACGCATCCATCCGGCAAGTGAGTTACAATGTAACTCAAAAACGTTTCCGGATTCCTAGAATTATTCAGGCGTTTGAGTTACATTGCATTGCATATCATCTTTGCCCATTTGCCGGTTGCAAACACTGATATAAGCAACACGAAAGAATAACCGGCTGCATTCATCATCGAGGCTGAAAAGTTTGCAGGGTCGTTTGTGTTACCCATTGCAGCACTGCCAAACAATAACGGAAATATAGCAACCACTATGTATATCAAAACACCCTGTAAACATACCGCTGCAAAACCCTTGAGAAAATTTTTTGCTATACCTGACATTTCGGCATTTGGGAAGGTTGCTAACGGAACAGGAGAAACAGCCATATAAACATATAACTCAATCATACGACCTACAACAATAACCGTTATAATAATCATTACAAATTGTACTATCAGATAAATAAGCGTTACTTCGACTGATGTCATGAGCTTTACACCAAAATCCATGCTTGCTACAGTGGTACGAATAGCGTCTATATTGGCAGTTGACAAAGTATTTGAGCCGCTAATTGTAGAACCGATGTTAATTATAAGTTGCTGTGATATAGCATATATTGCATTTAATATAAGCTGTGTACTGTCTATTACTGTTTTGCATAATACAAGCTTAAACATTACTCTGAAAGGGATTTCTACCCCCATTGTTCCATGTTGCCCCTCTGTCCTAATTGTGATATTGTAAAGTTCCAAGACAAAGAATAAACCAAGTATAACGTAAGCAATCGGCATACAAGCATTTTGCATAATGCTATTTACACCGCTGTATATAGCACCATTGAATGTCTGTGGTGTAAGGGTCAAATTCCCCCCATTTGCTCCTGCTGATGTTACACTATTGAAAATATCCTGTATTCGACTTATGATATAATCATCCATTTTTTAATAAGCTCCCTTCAAGGAAAGTGCTGCATATTTGACAGAATATACAGCACTTTTTAACTTTTTCACTCATTGCATTATGAACCTGTAATACCTTTGAACAATGCGGCTGCTGCAATGATAAGACCGCCGCCGACTATCTGCCAAATACCGGACTGCAACGCCGGTCCATTTTTGTCCTTCAAGCCACCGGCAAGAACAACAACACCCCACACGAGCCACAGACCACCGCCGATAATTGCAAACTTTGAAATTAATTCAAGAACCTGATTTAATAAATCCATTTTTCTACCCCTTTTCACTATTGATAATTATGAACCTGTAATGCCTTTGAACAATGCAGCTGCTGCAATGATAAGACCGCCGCCGACTATCTGCCAAATACCGGACTGCAACGCCGGTCCATTTTTGTCCTTCAAGCCACCGGCAAGAACAACAACGCCCCACACAAGCCACAAACCACCGCCAATAATTGCAAACTTTGAAACCAATTCAAGAACCTGATTCAATAAATCCATCTTTCTACCTCTTTTCGTTGTTTACTTCGCTTTATTTCAAACACTTATTATGTAAGTGCGTTTAATTCTGACAGGCTTTCCGCTTCTACTTCCATGACTTCATCCACGTTGTCTAAAAATTCCTCTGCTTCACGTTCTGCCATCTTTGTAATGTCAAAGTTGTTGGCTTTGTCGAAGTCGGCAAGCTGATTATATCTAACATGCTTTTCTATGTTGTACTTTTTGCTCCTGAAAGGTTTTTCCCCTGTTATCATCACCAGACATTCAGACCTCTTGAGCCTTCCGACTTCGGATGCATCTATCAAGTCCCTGCCAAGTATTTGATTATTCAGGCTATAGCTTCCGGTTTGCCCTTTACTTTCATTGATGTTGGTATTGTCAATTGTCGTCTTACCAATCATCTCCGACATGTTCTTATTTGTCTTTGTACTTTTACCGCCTAAGAATAAAAGCGTGTCGCAACAATCAATAATGGTTTCTGCATCATCCTTGTAAATTGACTGTAGCTGTGATTGTGACTGTAATATGACTGATGCAGATATTTCACGGCTTCTTATGGTAGATATGAGCTTTTCAAAGTTAGGTATCTTGCCTATGTTTGCAAACTCGTCTAACATGCACCTTACATGGAACGGCAACATTCCACCATATTCATCATCCGCCTTGTCACACAAGAGATTGAACATTTGATAAAACATCATGGCAATGATGAAACTAAATGTATTATCTGTGTCCGACATTATCACATAGAAAGCCGTTTTCCTGTCGCCTATCTCGTCAAGCTGCAATTCGTCATAGCTCATTAATTCCCTGACTTCCTTTATGTCGAATGGTGCGAGCCTTGCAGCACATGAAATCAATATTGATTTTGTCGTTTTCCCTGCTGCAAGCTTAAATTTCTTGTACTGCTTTACTGCAAAGTGTTGAGGGTCTTTTTCCTCCAGTTCATCAAACATGATGTCTATCGGATTTTTAAATTCTTCATCATTTTCCCTGACTTCGCACAACTCCACCATATCTATAAGAGTGGGTATGTTCCTCTCGTTTTCCGGTGCTTCATAGTACAAGTAAGCAATTAACGCCTGATAGAACAGCCTTTCAGCTTTTACCCAAAAATCCTCACCGCTTTTATCACCCTCCCCCTTCGTGTTTACTATAATTACGTTTACCAGTTTCAATATGTCTTTTTCACTCTTGACATAAACTAAGGGGTTATAGTGCATTGACTTATTAAAGTTAATGGTATTTAACGCCCTTAACTCATATCCTGCCTTCAAAAACATACTGCCGCTGTCAACTATAAGAGTACCTTTAGGGTCTGTCATGACATATGAGCTGTGAAGCTGCATTAAATTTGGTTTAACAAAGAATCTTGTTTTACCTGAACCGCTACCACCTATAACAATGACATTTTTATTTCTTTCGGCTTCTTTATCTTCCATTCTGCTACTCATAGTCAAGCTTTCTGTTGCTGAAAGGATTATGTTGTTTTCACTGTTCTTGTCTATGAATTTTGCAATATCCCTGCTTGTTCCCCATGCTGCCGAGCCATGCTCCTTACCGTGCATATAGTTTTTTGCTCCAAAGATGTTATATAAAAAGATTAGCCACATCAAGCAGAAACCTATTAAACCGGCTATCATGCTGTTTTTGTCTAACCCAATATAAAACGTCTTGCTTGTTATTGCCGGAAAAAAGCCGTCTATTGCTGCATTTGTCTTTTTCATGAAGTCGCCCTCTAAACTCTGGTAAAGAACTGTTGCACGATTGAAGAAATAGAATAACAGGAGCGATACCGCAGAGGAAAAAAATAATAATCCGTTTTTATTCTTCATCTTTCATCACGCCCCTTTGTCATTTTCTTTTCCGGTTTATCACGGCTTTCATTGTATTCCTTTGCTTTTTGTTTAGCTGCTTCCGTTTGCTCCTTTACAGAAGGTTTTTTCTGAAAGCTCTTTGTCATGTGGTTTTTAAGTGCTGTCTGAATTTGTTGTATGTCCTGACCTTTGAAGTAAACATCATAAGTGTTAGGCTCTGTAATACTTTTTCTGACCGAGTAATCAACGCCGTATTTTTTTAATTCCTTTTGAAGCCCTTTTACATCAGCGTTCGACACTGGTATACTGTCTATTGCCCTGCCCTTTTTGTTGAGCCGTTTAATGCTTTGTTTGCCGAATTTCTCTTTTTCAACACCGGCTAAATATGCCTTTATCAGCTCACTTATGACCTTGGCAGTAATGGAAACACCCTTATAAGTAATCTTGACGGCTTTTTGCTGCACATCATCACCTAACAAAAAAATCCACCCCCTCCGTGTACTCTACTTTTTGCACACCAGTTTTAGCACTTTAATTATAAAGCATATATCTTCCATTTGTCAACCAGTTAAAACGACGAAATTTTTCAAAATAGCTCCTTGTAATTGGCTATTTCTCCGGTTATCTCCCTTTTAGTACTTTAACACTATAAATTTTTAATACCTTAGTACTTTAAATTTTTAATGCCAAACACCGTACCTTAATTTACAGGACAACGGCAAAAGTGGCTTAAATACTGATTTTCACCGTACCCAAATTTACAGGACAACCAAAAACATTTCAAAGGATAAAGAATAACCTTGATGGATTTTATGGATAACTCACATTCCGCTATTGATAACAGTATGGAAAAGCCATGGAAAAGCCATTGACAGAAAACCGCTGCCAACAGCTTTACCACAGCTTTACCACACCGTTAC
>JAAZCB010000080.1 GCA_012513545.1 Clostridiaceae bacterium | reverse complement strand
TCTGACTTGATTGACAATGGAATAGACGGAATTCATCTTCTTACGATGAACAGGCCTAAATCCAGCAAAGAAATCCTTGAAAATGTTGGTGTCTTATAGACAACATCTGATAAAACACCTTTGATGAGCCTGCCATAATTAAATGAGCCCATTAACCTGTAAGCTCAGGGGTAATAAGTGTTAAGGTTTTACTCAAGCCCGTTTATCAGCTCATCAAAGGTTATATTGGAGTCATGCTTTACCATACTATCTATTATATCCTGTTCGGTGAATAATTTAATGAATTTCATTTCTTCATCAAGAACATATATTAAATGAAATCTGTCAAAGTCCATATTTCTTATTATTTCACTCAACTTTATTGATTTGAGAACAACCAGTTCTCTGCCCGGGTAAATACCTTTCTTTAAAAATCGTGACCTTTTATAAACCAGGTTCTTGATATTCATTAATGATACCTCCGTACCCTCATGTTTTAAATAATAATACATGTATCCGCCCAAGAGTACTAAACTATAGTTATGCATGCTTCCTACAAACTGAAAAACTCCAATTACTGCAAGTAATATTAATATTCCCGCAGAAATTCTCCTTGTATACTTATTTGCTCTATAAAAACCAATGTGGGATTCAAGTAGTCTTTGTAGTATCCTTCCTCCATCAAGAGGTATTACAGGTATCATGTTAAATACACCCAGGGATATATTTACATAGATAATGAAATGTATATCATCAGGCAGTTTCAGATAATATGAGTCCAGTATAAAACCTGCTGCAAAAATCAATATATTTATTAGCGGTCCGCTGATATCCGTAAACAGGGCAGCTTTAAGTCCTGTTTCACCTGTATCAATTTCAGCATTAAGGCCTACCGGAAAAATCCTTAAGGTTTTGAACTTCCCTTTCTGCAACACAGCTGCTAAAACATGGGCAAGCTCATGAATTGCAAGTGATGTAAAAACTACCAGATATTTTAGATAAAAATTGCAGTAATACATTATTAATATCGTCAGAAAAAAAAGAGGGTCAATTTCCACTACAAAAGGTTTTTTCATAACCCTGATAAAAATATAACCGACCTCACTCCCTATTAATATTTACAATTCAACTTTCTCAAAGGATTTATAGGCTATCTGCTGCTTGGCTAATCAGGTAAACGCCCTATATAATCCAGAGGATTAACCGCTTCTTCATCTTTCCATATTTCAAAGTGCAAGTGTGGTCCCTGAGAAAGTCCTGTACTCCCAACCTTTGCAATTATATCACCTTTATTCACTTTCTCTCCTTTCTTTTTATTCAAAGAAGAACAATGTGCATAAAGAGAGGTAATACTTTCATCATGCTTTATTTTTATATACTTGCCAAAAGTGGCTTCTTCCCCCGCTTCAACCACTTCTCCGTCATAAGCAGCCTTGATTGCTGTACCATTTTGCGCTTCAATGTCTATGCCTTTATGAAATTCTGTGTTTCCTTTAATCGGATGGACTCTTTCTCCAAAAAAGGACCCTATAACTCC
>JAAZCB010000865.1 GCA_012513545.1 Clostridiaceae bacterium | reverse complement strand
TATATAGACTACGTCAGAATTGAAAAAGTTTCAACACTAAAATAATAATATTATATTGTTTACTTGGATTTATTTATGGGATAATATAATTTCTATACATAATAAAAAAAGGAATGATTAATTTGAAGGTTGGCATTGGTCAGGACAGTCACAGATTTGACTTTGAGGACAAGAATAAGAAGCTTGTCCTTGGAGGAGTTGTATTCGAAGATGGCCCCGCTTTGTCTGGCAACAGCGACGCAGATGTTGTGCTGCATTCGATAACAAATGCAGTTTCCGGAGTAACCTGCGTCAATATACTGGGTAAAATAGCCGATGAAATGTGCCTTGAAAAGGGCATTAAGGACAGCAGTGTTTACCTGTTAGAGGCACTCAAATACCTCGGCGACAAAAAAATTGTGCATTTATCCATATCAATAGAGTGCCTCATCCCGAAAATAACTCCAAAAATCCCTCTTATGAGAACAAGTATATCAAAACTTCTCAATATTCCTGAGACTTGTGTAGGGATTACTGCAACAACAGGTGAAGGCCTCACCCAGTTTGGACAAGGTAAGGGCATACAGGTCTTTAGCTGCATTACTGCAGAATAACAAATCAATTATTTACATCAGGTCCTAAATAGGATCTTTTCTTTTCTAAAAAGTGCCACCGCTATGCCTAAAGTTGCAATAACATATATAAGCGATGAAACGAGCGCCATAGCAAGATATACATAATTGTAATTATATCCCAGTACCAGTTTGTACGCAGATATGGTATTTAAAACAGGTATCAAAAACATGTAAGGATTAATTTCGTTCGGCTGCATAAACATTGTAGCATATCCGGGTATCATCACTGCTATCATCAAAAAGGAAAGATAGGTCTGGGCCTCCTTAAAAGATTTTGCATAAGTGCTCAGAGCTATCTGGATACCTGAAAAAGTCATACCCAAGGTTATTGATATGATTATTACAAGCAGAAGTGCCGCCGGCGGAATACTGAACCCTGAAAGCTCGCTTCCGGTACCCATTGATAAAGAGGCCGGATTCATTAAATACCCCACTATAATCCCGGACATGGTCGCAATAACAGTAATAAAGGAAAACAAAGTCACAGTAAGGTATTTTCCTATTAACAGTGAAGATCTGCCAGGCTTTGTCGTAAGCAGCGGCTCTAAGGTGTTCCTTTCCTTTTCTCCTGCAACAAGGTCGGTAGCCGCTGCAATCCCGCCTGATGACATTAGAATTACTATTATCAGCGGAAGAAACATTGCAATCATGCTCCCGTTTGCCTTCTCTTCACTGGCAATACTCTTTTCCTTAATTACTACAGGTTCAAGTATTTCAGGGTTAACTCCCAGAGCTTCCAGCCTTGTATGAACTATTTTTTTATTAAATTCCTGTATCGCATCTATTATAATATATAAACTGCCTTCCGACTTTGCCTGGGATTTGTCATAAATGAGTTCAATTGCAAAAGGTTTTCCTTCTATATATTTATCGGAATAATTTTTTTCAAAATCCAGTACAACCCTGACTTCAGAGTCATTTAGGGCTCTTATCGGATTAGCAGTATCCACAAGGCTTATATTGGGATAATCTTTAATTATTTGATCTTTGACTATCTCCCTTATATCACTTGTGTTTGACCCTTCCGCAAGGGCTATAGTTACATTTTCATTTATATCCTTCTGAAGATTCTCAACACTACCGCCAACCAGCGTGTTCAAAAGGGGTATCAGTATCATGGGAACCAAAATACTTGTCATTATGGTCTTCCTGTCACGGATCATATCTTTTACTTCTTTTTTAAAAACAATCCATATATGCTTAAAATTCATTCTTATCACCCACCAATTCAATAAAAATATCCTCAAGGCTCTGGCTATTATATTTAGCCTTAAACTCGTCAATTGTTCCAGTGTCTATAAGTCTCCCCCTGTGAATAATTCCGATACGGTCGCAGAGTTTTTCCACCTCACTCATTGTATGGCTCGAAAAAATTATGGTTTTGCCTTCCTTTTTACAGCTTATTATAAATTCATGTACATCCCTTATCGCGCTAACATCAAGGCCTGATGTAGGTTCATCAAAAAGCATTATATCGGGATCATGTATAATTGATCTTGCAAAGGCAACCTTCTGCTTCATACCCTTCGAAAGCTTGCCAGCTCTCCTTTTTAAGTATTCCTCCATTCCAAAAGCCTTAGAGAGGATTCCGATTCTATCTTTTATACTTTTTGAATCCATATCGTTCAATTCTCCGAAATAAGCTATGTTTTCCTCACAGGTCAGCCTGTCATAGAGACCGCTGTCTCCTCCAAAGAGAATTCCAATATGGGTTCTGACCTTTTCAGGCTGGGCTATGGCATCATACCCCGTCATGGTAACAGACCCGGATGTTGGCTTCAGCATTGTAGCAAGCATCCTTAACGTTGTGGTTTTTCCAGCACCATTCTCTCCTAGAAGACCAAATATTTCGCCCTTTTTTATCTCAAAACTTATACTGTTGACAGCAGTTACTTCATTAAAGCATTTAGTCAGATTCTCAAGTTTTATCATATAAGAACTACTCCTCATTTTCTTCTTTGTTTATTATAGCTTCTCCGAACAACAAGTCTTCCCTTGTAGTTATTTTTATATTTTCATAGCTTCCCATTACAAGCCTGGTGCGCACCCCCAGTCTTTCAGAGAGAACAGTATCATCCGTACCTGTAAATCCTTCGATTATAGCCTTATCATGGGCTTTTTTAATAATATCATACTCAAATGCCTGGGGCGTTTGTATCGCCCACAAAACACTTCTTTCAAGCGTTTTATCAACAAAACCATCCTCATCAGCTGATTTTATAGTGTCCTTAACCGGAACAGCAGCTGTTGATACTCCATATTCAACAGCTGCTTCGATACAATCAATGATTGTTTGTTCTTTTACAAATGGTCTGGCACCATCATGTATTATAACAATATCAGCATTATTACATACCTCGCAAAGGCCGTTGTAAACCGAATTTTGTCTTTGCGCCCCACCTGCAGCCAAAACCTTGACCTTGCTGATTGCATACTCATCTACAATATTTTGTTTACAATAAAACATATCATCGCTGTTAACTACTATAATTATCTCATCAATATAACTGCAATCTTCAAAAGTCTTAAGTGTCCTTGCAAGTACAGGAACTCCGCATATTTCAATGTACTGTTTGCTTTTTTCCATGTTCATCCGGGTTCCTTTGCCGCCCGCTACAACAATTGCACTGATAAATATATCCTTATGACTCTTCAATAAAACAACCCCAATCCTTAAGTTTAGAAAAATGCCTGTATTCTATGTATTTCTTAAATTCTATTTTAAACCGTTCCGCTATAGACCAAACTTATATATTTAATAATTACTGAATTCCAATAAAAAAACCGCATTCAGAATGCAGCTTAAACTTTAAAATACTTTAAGAGATTGAACTTTGCATAAGACAACTAATGAGCCATACACTGACAAAAAAATCGTCCCTTAAGCTTATCCTCACAGTTCATTATCTCCAATATTCACTATCAGGTTATCAAAAACTCGTTTATTATTCCTTCCACCTCAAGAGCATTCATATTCTTAGCAAGAACAAGCTCACTTATAAGGATTTGCTTTGCACTGTTCAGCATTTTTCTCTCTCCCGTGGAAAGGCCCTTATCCCTTTCACGAAGCATCAAAGACCTTACAACATCAGCAACCTCATAAATATTACCGCTTTTAATCTTAACCATATTCTCTCTGTAGCGCTTATTCCAGTTGTTATTGGCAAGACCACTCTTTGCTCCAAGCACTGAAAATACCTTATCGGCATCAGCTTCACTGATCACTTCTCTGATTCCTATTCCCTCCACGTTTTTGGTAGGAATTAAGACCTTCATATCACCAACCGGAATCTTCACAACGTAATAGCTTTGCTTGTTGCCAAGTATTTCCTGTTCCTCAATAGACTCAATAATCCCTGCCCCATGCATGGGATAAACAATTTTATCTCCTATGTTATACATATACACTCCTCCATAAAACAAAACAGCAAAAAAATTAAAAACTTATCTTTATTTATCAGCTTTCAAAATATATAACCGAAATCTCTTATTAAAAAGAATAGATTGATTTCTAAAGTTCAACAGGTTCATGATCTTTGAAATCATTTGTTTTCTGTTATTAAGCTAATTTAAATGACTAAAATTAAATAAAACCGACATAATTATTGTAAGTAATTGCTGTAAGTATAGTTCAAAGATTAGATGCAAATAAAATTACATAATTATAAAACGGTTTTGCCTTTAATTTAAGTATACTACAAAGCTTTTTTAAAGTCAAAAATTTTTATTTTAGCATTTGAATTAACTTATGTCAACAGCATTTTTTTGGAACGATGGAATAGATGGGCAATTCGGATATCTTATAACTACTCGTAAGTACTAAACAGTATTATAACCAAGTCAATTCGCTTCGCTCAGAAAGTCAGGCGGAGACTGAACTCCACCTGACCAGGGAAGCTAATTAATTTCATCTTCATTCATCGTCGGCCTATAGAGGTCAGCGTCTTGTGAAGACATAGATAAATTTAACACTTCAATAATATACCTCTACAAGATACAAACCGCACGCAGGAGCGGTTCTACCAGCTTTTCTCCTGTCACATTCCTTCAATATTTCCGCCATATTTCCCGGCTCTATCCTTCCTATACCAACATCCACAAGAGTTCCAACAATAATCCTTACCATATTGTATAAAAATCCATCCCCGGATATTTCAAAAGAAATTATATCTTCATTTTTATCAAAGGATACTCCTGTAATCGTCCTTACTGATGTCTTAACACTGCTGCCTGATGCTTTAAAAGAAGAAAAGTCATGAGTGCCGGTAAGGCATTCGGCAGCTTTTTTCATTCTTTCAACACATAGGTTGTGTGATACATGAAATGCCCTGTTTCTCAAAATTGCAGAAGGAAAATTCGAATTATAGACAAGATACCTGTATTTTTTACCTTTTGCCCAGTACCTTGAATGAAAGTCAAGGCTGACTTCTTCTGATCTTTTAATTACAATATCATTAGGAAGCATCCTGTTCAAAGCATATGAAAACCTGTCGGGAGGTATACTCGAGGAGGTTATAAAATTCGCAGTCTGACCAAAGGCATGTACCCCAAAATCGGTTCTGCTGGCTCCTGTCAAGGTAATTTTCTCTCCTGTAAGCCCCAATACCGCTTTCTCAATAGTTTCCTGAACAGAAACAGCATTGGTCTGACTCTGCCATCCATGATAATTTGAACCATCGTATTCTATTGTAAGCTTAATATTAATCATATTTTAAATCCCTGATTATCCAATACTTTTAGCAGAATTCATTGTAAAATTCCTTGCGTAAACAGTTTTATCTAGCCATTTCCTTTGCCCAGCATCGCCGCACCAATAATTCCGGCATCATTTCCCATCTGAGCAGTTTTAATCTGTGTCCGGGGTATATACTCACTGCTGTAAGCACCTTTTTGTACAAGCTCCCTGAGCGGTTTAAGAAGGTACTCACCTTCCTTGCACACACCGCCTCCGATTACAAGAACCTCAGGCATAAAAGAGTTTATGACATTAATAAGTCCCTCAGCTATATACTTTATATACTGCCTGACAACTTTTTCACCGATTTCATCGCCCTGCCTTGCTGCATCAAAAGCTGTTTTTGCATCTATCTTTCCCAAATCTCCTTCAACCAGCTTATTAATAATAGACGTGGGATTATCCAAAGCAGCCTTTTTTGTTTGTCTTATTAAGGCAGTTGCTGAAGCATATGACTCCCAGCATCCTTTTCTTCCACAGGTACATGGTTCGCCCTCGCAGACTATGACTGTATGACCGAGTTCAGCCCCCGCATAGTTAAATCCGCTGTAAATCTTTCCATCTATTACAATTCCACCTCCGATACCGGTTCCAAGTGTAATTGTTACTGAATGTTTAACCCCTTTGGCAGCACCTGCTACACCTTCTGCGAGAGCGGCACAGTTCGCATCATTATCAAGGTAAACCGGCAGGTTAATATACTTTTGAAGTTCTTCCCTTATCGGAACGTTCCGGAAATTAAGGTTATTGTTATAAACAAGAACCCCATTTTCACAGTCAGGTGTACCAGGACTTCCGACACCTATATGTGCTACCTGGTCAAAGCTGACACCGGCATCCTTTATTACCTTTATGGCAAGCGAAGCCATATCCCTGATAATTTCCTGATAAGGCCTTTCACGTAATGTAGGAACACTGTCCTTGTGCACTATTGTGCCATCTT
>JAAZCB010000864.1 GCA_012513545.1 Clostridiaceae bacterium | reverse complement strand
GAAATCTGCCTATTGCGTATCAGGAGCGTCGGGAGAGGTTGATAAATACCTTGAAGGCAAGGACTGCATAAATATCGACCAGATGGCATCCTTTAAATCAGCTACAGTGCTTGAAAAAATAACAGATAAGGATAAGGAAAGCGCTGGCAAATTAAAGCTTGAAATTTCTAAAGTGGAACTTCAGAAGTTGTTTATACATTTAACCGGTACAGAGGGGGGAAGGTCATGAGAGAATTAAAAGTTGCAAAATATCAGATACGTAGTACACTAGGTCCAATTGTGGTTTTCTATGCTATATTTGTTTCTGTTATAGTACTTTTGGCTGCAATATTTAATATCATTGGAGATGAGGCAAGTTCATCAGGTCTCGAATCTTCAACAGTAGTATTTTTATTTGTTGCTGGATTAAACTCTTTTAAAGGCAATTTTAAACTATTTCAGGCAAACAATGTCTCAAGAAAAACCTTTGTTAAGGGTTTGATAATCGGAGTTTTACCAATTACTTTTGCCATGTCCCTTCTAGACCTGATAATAATCAGGATATACAACTTTTTTGGAAAATGTCCGACAAATTTTGATATGATATACGGAGATTTCAGATATTCTGGAGAGAACTGGATACAGTCAAATGACCTTCAAACTCTTTTTGGAACAGTTATCTGGCAATTTGCAGTTTACAGTGTTGTATTCATACTAGGAATTCTTATATCTTTGTGTTATTACAGAAGTAATAATAGACTAAAGATTGTAATATCAGTGGTGCCTTTGATGCTTTTAGGACTTCTGACTAATGCAAGTCAAGTTCCGGAAGGATCATCTATACGCATTGGTAACTTTATTGCAAGTGCTTTTGGATGGCAAAATCAAAATCCTTATATGGCTGTATTTACTCTTGCAGTTCTAGGAACATTGTTTTCAATAGCTATTTATTTACTTTCAAGAAGAGCAGTACTTAAGGATTGAGTTAATTAAATGAAGCAAATCAGACACAGAGTAAGCATAATAAAAGTTTTTCAGGTAAAGCACAAAAAATAGAGAGTAAAAAGGAATTTGTAAATTGTATAAAAAGTGATTATCGTTTTGGAAGAAGCCATGACGATAATCACTTTTTTAATTCAAAGGTAACAATTTTTCTAAAATAATAGTACATAAATGGATTGACATGTTAATTTCTATGCATATAAAAATAGATATATGTATTAATTAATTTAGTAAAGGTACTAAGAAACTTCAACCTTACATAATAAAAAATATGTGATATAATTACAGCGACCTACTATAAACAAATTGTGTCTTGCTCAACTTCTTGAGACTTTAAAAAAATAGAAATAAAAGTTTAGTTTTAGTAATAAACAAGATAAAACAAAAAAATAAAAGGGGGAGATAATCTGTGAAAAGAGCTATTAGTATAAACATTATTGTGCTAATGCTGTTATCGGTAGTATTAAGCAGTAGTATTTATTGTGAAGGTTCTGAAGTAAAAAATGAGACAGAAGAATACATAAACGAAATTCTGTCCTGTGGAAAAAGCCATGCAGCATTAGTAGATTCAGACGGGACCATAAAAATGTGGGGCTCTAATAAAGATATACAATTAGGATATTTCGGAATTCCTTTTAGGAATCCATATTCAGTAATATTTGATGAACTGGAAAATTATAAAGCGGTGGCTGCAGGAGCTCATCATACGGTTGCTATTAAAAAAGATGGTACTGTTTGGATGTCTGATAATTATAAAGAACCTTATCAAGTGGAGAATCTTGAAAAGGTTTCAGCAGTGAGTGCAGGTTTTAATTTTAGTGTTGCTGTCGAAAATGGAAAGGTTTGGTGCTGGCAATTTGGTAGTGCATGGCAGTTGGGATTGGAGAATATCAGATCGGTTTCAGCGGGATATGACCATGCGTTAGCACTTTCAAATACAGGAAAAGTATATGCCTGGGGTGATAATCAATATGGACAACTTGGAAATGAATTGACTTCGAAGGCTGATCAACCGGTGGTTATTGAAGATTTACAAAATATAAAATCGATTTCGGCAGGACAAAAGTTTTCGGCAGCTCTTACAAATGACGGTTCTGTAATGGTTTGGGGAAATTTACCCTGGAATGATACTGACAATGTTAAAAAAGCACCGGTTGAATTAGAAGGATTATCGGATATAAAGGAAATTGCCTGCGGATACGACCATATGCTTGCCTTGAAGTCTGACGGAACAGTATGGGCAATAGGATTGAATAAATATGGTCAACTGGGTGATGGTTCAAAAAATGCACGTAATACGCCGGTTATGGTTAAGAATATTGATAATATATCAACAGTATCAGCCGGCGACAGCTTCAGTCTTGCAATGACAAATGACGGAAGCTTATGGGCATGGGGCTTGAACAATATGGGACAATTAAGAGATATGACATATTATGACAGTGTTATTCCTGTTCTGTGCTATGTTGATAAGGAAAAACCCTCTGCTCCTTATGATATTGAAGTTGAAGTAGTAGGAGGAAGTGCTCATTTATCATGGAAAGGTTCAAAAGATAATACAGGTGTTTTAAAATACTATATTTTTCGTGACGGTGAGAAAATTTCATCAGAGGATGATTGGGATTATTATGATCAACAGTGGTACACTGATGAAGGCCTTAAAGTCGGAGAGTCTTTTGATTATTTTGTTAAGGTTATTGATTTTGAGGGCAATATGTCCGAAGCCAGTGAAACAATAAGAATTGACATAGGAAAAG
Source organism: Clostridiaceae bacterium (assembly GCA_012513545.1). The sequence goes on along the minus strand of JAAZCB010000864.1, from coordinate 4,372 downwards.
ATACACAACCACCAGATATACCAGAAGATATACGTGTATACAGAAATGCTGAAACTGATACATTTACCATATTATGGTCTTATTGTTATGATGATTTTGAGGTAAAAGAATATGAATTAATAATGAATGGTAAAACAATAGCTTCAGGTTCGCACTTTAGAGTAGACACATTTGACGGTTGCCCTACTTCGGTATTATATGATTTAAATTTTGATTTTGAGATAGGTGAAAAATACGTTTTTACAGTTAAAGCTATAGATACATCAGGTAATTTTAGTGAAAGTGAACCTTTTGAATTTTTTGATTCCTATGGAAATTCTATTAAAGACGCTTTTTTCGTATCAGTAGTAGATAATGTGTATGGGAAAATATTGAATGGGAAAATAGACTATATAGATGACGTGGACTTTTTGAGTTTTAAAGTTAATAGCTCAGGAACCTATACTATAAAAACTGAAAGCGATAACAAAATATCTCTCAGTCTATCTGATAGTGAAGAAAATATAATTAACAGAATTAACGGCAAAAATTCGTCTTTTACTGCTGATTTGATTAAGGGTGAGGATTACTATTTGGAAATAGGCGATGCTTGGTATTACACTCCCGGTTATAGAATATGTTTTATTAAAGAGGATAACACGCCTCCAACTGAAGTTACTGATTTATCATTAGCTGTAAAAAATGGATCAATAGCACTGAACTGGTCTGCTTCAAAAGATAATATTGGCGTTAAAGGTTATAGGGTTTACCGTAATGATGAAGAGATAGGCGTCACTGATATTCCTTATTTTGCAGATGAGGACATGGGAAATACAGAAAAGTACAAATATATGGTTAAGGCCTTTGATTTTTCAGGCAATTTGTCGAAGGAACGAAATATAGCGGGCAACTTGACAGATCTGGTGGTTGAAGCTGTAAATGCACCCAAAACTGCATACTCTGGCGGAAAGTTGAGCATTGATTGGGTTGTTAAGAATGTTGGTTATACGGACACAACGGATACCTTATGGTATGATAGCATTTATATTTCCCAGAGTAATGTGTTTGATGTAAATACATCAGAACTTTTAGGCCGTGTTGCTAATAAGTCTTTTTTAGCAGAGGCTGAAAGCTACAGGGCAGAAGAAGAATTTGATTTACCAAAAGGTATTTCGGGGGAATATTATATTCATGTAATTACAGATTCTTATGATAAACTTTATGAATTGAAGGCTTCAAATAATGCAGGAATAAGTGAGGCATTTAATGTAATTTTGTCTCCGTCACCCGATTTAAAGGTAACTTCAATTACTGTTCCTTCAACAAGTTTTACAGGTATGGCTGTAGAGGTGGCTTGGACAGTTAAGAATCAAGGTGATGGAGCAACAGAAGGTACCTGGAGAGATAAAATATATATTTCAAAAGCTCCAAACTTTGATGAAGGAAATGCCAGACTCATAGGTTCAAAAACTTACAATCTAAGGCTTGCAGCGGGCGAGGAGTATTCTGAAAAGATGGATGTCAGTATAATTGATGCAGTATATGGAAATCATTATATCTTTGTTGAAGCAGATGCTAATAATTCTGTTTACGAGCATGCAGGTGAAGCCAACAACGTAAGTGAAGCAGCAGAAATTAATTTAGTGCTTAGACCATATGCAGATTTGGAGGTTGTCAGTGTAAGTGCGGCAGACTCTACTGTAGCCGGCAGCAGTATTGATGTATCCTGGAGGGTTGAAAATAAAGGCTTTGCTTCTACTGTTGAAGGAAGTTGGACAGACTGTATATATGTGAGCACATCTCCATATTTGGATGGTAGTGCTGTTGCAGTTGCAACTGTCTATCACTCTGGTAATCTGGTTAAGGGAGAATCTTATACTGTTGAAAAAAATATATTACTTCCAAAGGGATTAAGTGGGAAATACTACATATTGGTTTATTCAGATTATAGTAATAAGGTATTTGAGTTTAATAGTAAAGATAATAATGTAGGACTAAGTAAAGCGATAGATATAAAACCAGCAGTTATCGATGCAGCCAAAGATATTAAAGAAGATGTAGCCATTATAAATGCTGAAATCTCCCATTCAGAAGCAAATTCCGGTGAGTCAGTAAACGTAAAATGGGAAGTCAGAAACGTATCTGAAGATGATATGGAAAGAGAACGATGGGTAGATGGCGTATATTTGTCAAAGTCGGGTAACCTTGACAACGGTGATTATACGATATTGGCATCCTCTTCAAACAATATTATTCTTTCGTCAGGGGAAGGGTATTCACGCGATATAAATGTAGAAATTCCTAAGGGCATATCAGGGAAATACTATATTATTGTTTCTAGTGATATTTACAGATCAATATACGATGTTAACAGAGAAAATAACACGTACTGCATTTCCACGCCGCTTAATATTTCATTATCTCCTAGTCCTGATATAAAGCTTGCATCTGTTACGACGGAGGTTTATGGCATTTCAGGTCAACCTCTGGATATCTCATGGGAAGTTTTAAATAAAGGTAATGCTCCGACTGATTCTTTATGGTATGATTCTGTTTACCTTTCTAAGGATGAGTTCTATGATAATAATGACAGCTGTCTCTCCAGTATGAAAAATAAAAAACAGTTAAATGTTGGAGAATCTTATAGCAATACATCAACAATAGAAATTCCCAGTGAAGTATCAGGTAATTACTATCTGTTATTAAGAGCTGACAGCCGGGATGACATTTATGAATACAATGCAGAAGAAAACAACATAGAAGTAGTAAATGTTGAAATAATAAAGCTGCCCCCGGCTGACCTGAAGGTACATTCTATACATGTTCCTGAAAAGGCTGTTCCGGGTGAAAAGGTAACTATCAACTGGAATGTAGTAAATAAAGGGATTTCAAAGGCAAAAGGATATATGACTGATAGCATTTATATTTCAGAAGACAAAACCTGGGACATAAATGATATACATTTTGGAGATTTGCGTTATTCTATTGATCTGGAAACGAATTTTGAAGTTGAAAACCATTTAACCTCTGAAATGCCAGGTACAGTCCCCGGGGATTATTATGTGATTATACAAACGGATATTTTAAACCAGATACCCGAGAGTAATAATTTAAATAATGCAGGAGTATCGGTTGAAACAATAAATGCAGATATGAAAAAACTGAAAATGGGTGAAACGGAAGAATTTTATTTGAATAGAGGTAGTTATAGATACTATAAAATATCAGCAGAAGAGGGAACAGATATTCTTGTAAAGCTTGACAGTAAATCAGAAATATCTTCAAATGAGCTTTTTGTAAGTTATGGTGAAGTGCCTGACAGGGGAAGCTTTGATTACTGCTTTGCTATACAGAATGAAGCTGATCAGGAAATTATTATACCAGATACGAAGCAAGGGGATTATTACATAACAGCATATTGCTCAGCAAAAACTGATGCAGGTAATTTATGCACACTCGAGGCAAGGGTTATGGATTTTCAGTTGAGAAGATTAGGTATTAATGAGGGGGGACAAGGAGGAACAGTCACTGTTGAACTGCACGGTACAAAAATGAGCAGTGACGTAAAGGCACTACTAAAAAACGATTCTTCCACAGTTTCTTCGTCTGTGTACTGGGTTAATAATTCATTGATACTGGCAACTTTTGATTTATCAGAGGCACCACTGGGAATTTATGATGTTATTATAAGTGAGGATGAAAAAGAATCAATTCTTGAAGACTCTTTTACGGTTGCAAAAACGAAGTTTAATGCGTTGGAAGTGGATACTAGCTTACCCCGGAATATAACTCCATGGAGTATAGGTCTTTTTGAAGTAAACTATTATAACGCTGGAAATACCAATAGTTATACTCCTGTTTTAAAAATAAGTGCGGACAATGCTCTATTAAAGTTAAATGATGAAAGTGATTTTAAGGTAAATAATGTAATTGTTCCGGTAGAGTCCAAATATTTACCCGATATTATAAAACCCGGAGACAGAGGTATTATATACGTATTCTTTAAACCTACATCTAGTTCAGGTACAAATATTAATTTCACTGTCGAAAATATAAAAAATATTTTATCTGATACTGATGAGAAGTCAGAAGCGATTGAAGCTGAAGGGGCTCAGTCAGTAGAAAACGAAATAGAGTACGTGAGCACGACATCTTCCTTGTTAAGTGAAGCCTATGACGAAAATGAGATGAAAATACCTGATTCAATAGCGTTTTCTGCTAATACTGATGAACTTGAAATAATTAATTATGATAATGTGTATAGACCAGGATATAAACTGATACAATGGGATAAGCCATTGCAGCCCAGTTCGTGGTATAATGTAAAAGATAAAACATCTGGTGGTGATGCTCTTAAAAAAATGGAAGTAAATAATTCTTTTAAATGTGAATT
>JAAZCB010000863.1 GCA_012513545.1 Clostridiaceae bacterium | reverse complement strand
GGAAGTAGTCTTTGAGGGAATGGACCAGGTGAATGAATTCCTGCAGCTTGTCACCGGGCTTTCCAATAACACAAGGCTTTGGGTCAATGGTGGTCATACACCCATGGAGATGTTTGAAAGGTACGACAAGCCAAACCTGCGCCCGTTGCCCAAGGAACCATTTGCGATGAATCCGCAGCAGGCGCGGAGTGATAAGGTCGGAAGAAACGAACCATGCCCGTGTGGCAGCGGGAAAAAATATAAAAAGTGTTGCGGAGGCTGAAGGGCCATACGTTAAGAACCGGCTATTTCAGCCGGTTCGATTATTGTAATGGAGCCTGAAAATTCTGTGCCTGCTGCTGTTGAATTTTCTGTCTGCCTTTCTCAGTATGCTCAGCCTCTCTTGGACTAATCATGTAAAGCAGTTGCTGCAGCTCGCCAACGTGCTTTCTTTCTTCATCAGCAATATGATAAAGAATCTTTTTTACACGTTCATCATTTGTTGCCATTGCGTGAGCCTCATATCCGATAATGGCTTCAAGTTCTCCTGCGATATCAACTCGCAGAGCCTGAGCTAATTCTTCATTAGACATTTGTCTTGGTACATTTGCCACAAAGGGATTCTCTAAAAGTGCCATAAAACACATCCTTTTGAGATTATTATTGTTTATTCTTTGAAGGTTTTCAAATTTTCATACCGGTATCAGCATATATATATTTAGTGGTGCAATTATTCAGGAACAATTTGATGGGTTGTGTTTATGGAATGATAAAAGCTATTGGTATTGGGAACAGGCTTATGATGGATGATGGTATTGCCATAGCGGTTCTGGAAAATTTAAAAAACAATCTGGAATCAATGGGAATTGAAGTCATTATCGGAGAAACCGATTTTCAGTTTTGCTTTCACCAGCTAAAGGAAGATGACTTGGTTATTATTCTGGATGCTGCATACTTAGGGGCAGTAGCTGGAAGCGTTCATGTATGTGAATTGGAGGAAGCGATTACTGCATATGGAGAAACCAACTCTCATCATGATGTGAGCGTTTTTGACTTGATAAGATTATACTCCAAGCCAATAAAAGGTTACTTAATTAGCATTGAAGTAGCAGAAGCCGGATTTGGGTGTGATTTAAGTGAAGCACTGAAGGGTACATTCAATGAGATTTGTCTTGAGGTTGAGAGAATTATTTGTGAAAAGATCAGATGCTTCCCAGGATATGTGGAGTGAATAATTATGTAAATCACCAATAATGCTCCTTCGGAATATACTGAAAATAGTAGATTTATTGCCGCAGGGGAAAACATGAGAGTACAAGATTTTTCAGGCAAAAACCTTGACCGTATTATGGCGGAAATTAATTATGATATAAACTTATTGTATGTAGTTCCATGTGTCTATACAAGGAACCTGATACTGAATCATTTAAGAGACAGAATATCTATGGTTGAATCTGTTATGAAAGCTATGGACCAACCAGTGCATCAACAGCCGCAAGTTACACCTCTAGCAGAACCACCTGCACAGCAGCAACCAACGGCACCAGGAAATCAACCAACATTTACATTGCAGGAGCTTTCCAAATTTGATGGAAAAGGTGGAAACCCTGCATATGTAGCGGTAAATGGTACTGTTTATGATGTTACAAACAATGCCACCTGGGCAGCTGCAACACACTTTGGCCTGACGGCAGGCAAGGACCTGACCAGTGCATTTGCTTCCTGCCATGCTGGTCAGCCTATATTGAGTAAATTAAAAGTAGTTGGAAAGTTGGTGTGAAATGAGCAATGGAAGCATTACCTGCCCTGAATATAAAGCAAGGCTCAATACAGCCGCAAATCTTCTGGAGACTGTTAAGACACAAATCAGACAGGGTGTTTTGAGGAAAAGGAATCTTGTGTGGCTTGAATTGACTGGGTGTTCAGGAAATATCATATCACTTCTGGATGGGTCGAATCCTGATTTCAAGTACTTAATTTCGCAGATGACTAATTTTATCTATAATAACAGTCTTTCAGCCAGCGAAGGGCAGAATGCAATGGAACAGCTGTTTAGTATCCTGGGAAGTGATTATATCCTTGCTGTGGAAGGCGCTGTTGCGACTAAGAACAACGGGCTCTATAACATCATCGGCCGCCTGAATGGTAAACCGGTAACTGCCCTTGAGGCAGTGAAAACCCTAGGTGAGAAGGCTGCATTTGTTATTGCAATAGGTGCCTGTGCAACCCATGGAGGCGTTTCGGCAGCAAGACCGAATCCTGCGGAGTGTGTCAGTGTGCAGAGTATATTAAACAGAAAGGTTATAAAGCTGCCAGGATGTCCATGTCATCCGGACTGGTTTATGGGTACACTGGCGCATATCCTGCTTTACGGGGAGCCCGAGCTTGACAGCCGGGATAGACCTCTTTTGTTTTACAGCACATTAATTCATGATCGATGTCCCCGCAGGTCATATTTTGATCAGGGAATCTTTGCAGAAAAGCTGGGGGATAAAACCTGTATGTTCAAATTAGGCTGCCGCGGGCCAGTAACACGCATAGACTGTCCAATCAGGCAGTGGAATCAATATGTGAATTGGCCTATTGAGGATGACACTCCTTGCATTGGTTGTGCACAATTTGGATTCCCTGACGCAATGGAGCCTTTTATCAGCTATAATACCACAAGAGAGGTTAAAAGATGACAAAGAAGATTATTATTAACCCTGTTACCCGGATAAGCGGATTCATGGAAATTCAAGCGGATATTGAGAATAACCAAGTGTTGGATGCAAAAACAGAAGGACTGTTGTTTCGTGGCTTTGAAAAAATGCTAAATGGCAGAAATCCCTTTGATGCAGTATATTTCACGCAGCGTATTTGTGGGATTTGTTCAACTGCCCATTCCATGGCGTCTACCCTTGCCCTGGAGGATGCTATGGGTGTCGTCTCATCTGAGCAGGGCAGATATTTAAGAGACATCCTCCATGGATGTGAATTCCTTCAGAATCATCTCCGTCATTTTTATCAATATACCATCCCGGATTTTGTAAAGCTCCCCGAAGGTTATCCTCTGTTTAAGACAGTACATAATGATTTCAGGCTGCCAAAAGAAAAGAATGAAAGATTGGTTAAGGACTACTTTGATTCTCTTGAAGTAAGCCGCAGTGCACACGAAATGCTTGCTGTACTTGGCGGAAAGGTTCCGCATAACCATGGAGTCTTTATTGGAGGTATTACCACACAGGCGACTACCGATAAAATCATCAAGATAAAATCCATTCTACATAACATATATCAATTTATTAATGACAGCATGCTCCCGGATGTATATACCATTGCAGAATATTACAGAGATTATTTTTCGATCGGAAGGGGCTATGGCAACCTTTTAAGCTTTGGCTGCTTCAACGCCTATAAGAATCTGGGAACCTTATATGTGAATCCTCTTGTATATACTGATGGTAGAATAAATGCATTCAATCCGGATAATATCACTGAAGAAATTGACTATGCCTGGTATAAGGACAGACAAAACACAGATAAACCTTTTGAAGCTGACCCGGGACGCATGGCGAGTAGGTTGCATAGCGAGCAGCGAAGTGAAACGGAGCGACCAGCCAGTGAAGCGCAGCGTAACGACCAGCCGGAAGCTGATATGAGCAAGCCTAATGCATATTCATGGGTCAAGGCTCCAAGATACAACAATCTGCCTTATGAGACAGGCCCGCTGGCAAGGCAATGGCTTTCGGGCGGGTACAGAAACGGAATATCAACCATGGACAGGACAATTGCCAGAGTTCTGGAAGCCAGGAAGATAGCAACAGTTATGAATACACTACTTGAGAATCTTATCCCCGACGTATCTGTACAGAAGGAGTACTCCATTCCTGAAGCCGCTGCCGGAAAAGGTTTGATTGATACTACAAGAGGAGCTCTGGGACACTGGATGAAAATCAACAATCAGGTTATTTCGTTTTACCAGATTATCACTCCATCTGCCTGGAATCTTTCAACCCGAAGCAGCAACGGTTTGAAGGGAACTGCGGAACAGGCACTTATAGGCACCCCTGTAAAAGATATTAATAATCCTGTAGAATTAGGCAGAACTGTCCGGTCTTTTGACCCTTGTGTTTCTTGTGCAACACATATTTACACTGGGGGAAAACACATTAATACCATACAGGTTATTCCTTAAACAGAACTTTTCTTGTTACTGTACATATACTGTTATGAAAACAGTAAACCTGATGAAATGTGCAGTTTGATATAGGAAAGTGATATAATGAAAAGACTCAATCCAGATAAGTTGTATGTAGAATTCAGAACTGGTGTTACAGCGAGTGAGCCGGTAATAGGCCGTAAGTATACATTAACGCACTCGGATATAACTGCAGACCTTTTTCTTACCATAGGCCTGCAGTTTGCCTATAACAAGGTCAATGCCATGAGAGATGAGGTGCTTGCAGAATGGAGAACGAATAACGGATTTCCATTTTTATATGCATATGTTTATGTAGACGGGCAGTTTGGTCCGGCAGTATCTGCTGTGCGTAATGCGATTTTCAGACGCGAGCTGCCCTTAGCTTTGGAAGCCATCAGGTATGGGGATAGAAGATTCTTTACTGCTCATCCTGATTTAGACAATGCACCGATATGGATACATTTTGACTCAACAAACCGGGAGTATAACCGCTTTGAGAACTGGGGCACTCCTAAGGATTACAAGTAATGCGCTATAATAGGGTTACTAAGAATTGTTCCACTGACACATGACAATAATCTTATAAGGCACAGTTTGGGCAGGAATACTCATTGTTGATGCTCCAAAAATTACAATTAAATTCCTGTTTGCAATATTAGCCGTAAACAGTTGTCCATTTTCTTGTATAATCTGAGTACGAGGATTAATTATAAGCTTTAATGTACCATCACTACTTATTAGTTGGGTGTTAAAAAAATCTACCTTTATGTTTTGATTTTGTGTAACCCTTGCCATTACAATTGCCCGATATTGTGGGGGATATATTAATGGGACAGGGGCATTGAGATCATAAAATCCGATCACCGGATCTCCAACCGATATCATTTCATGGTCTACAAAGTAGGTAGTTGGCGTTATTACGAAGTTAACCGTATTTCCATCTCTGTTTTGGACTGTCATTAGTTTATAACATCCTGATGGTGATACACTTCCTGTCCAGAAATCGCTGATCGTAGTAACAATGCCGAAAAAAGAACCAAAAGTCGCCATATTCCTTCCTCCGCTTCATAAATATTCTACAATAGCATATGAAACATCAATATATTATGTTACCCCTGAGTGCTGTTTTATAAAAAGCTATGTTAACCACACTGATGCTTTAATAAGAACTATTCCAATATCTCACTAGATCAAACAGGAACCATAATCCCAGCACGAGAAAGTAAAAAGCTTTAGAAGTGGTCATTGACATCTTCTAAAGCTTTTTAAATAGTTTTTTGATATTAGTGGTCATTCCCTTATTCAGCAGCTTCCGCATCTGCTTTAGTTGCATGAACCGTACCAAAGGGATGCTGAGGTGGTGCATAAATAGAATATAATTTCAGTGGCTTATTTCCTGTATTGATTAAGTTGTGCCATTTACCCGCAGGGATAATGAACGCATAGTCATCGCGTACATTGGCTTGAAAATCCAACCTGTCTTTCGCATCACCCATTTTTACAAGCCCTTGGCCTTCTTCAATACGTATGAATTGATCAAGGTTTGGGTGGTTTTCCAAACCTATTTCTTCGCCAACATTGATACTCATTAATGTAAGCTGCAAATGCTTTCCTGTCCATAAAGCGAGACGGAAGTTATCGTTTTGCTTGGTGGCTTCCTCAATATCAACTACAAACGGGCAAGGTCCGTAGTCTTTTAATATAATTGGGGTACTGGCTTTAGCTTGATTTATATAAGGAAGAAATTGATTAGGAAACTGGTTCCATAAATCTGGGTTATACATTGGAGTATTGGCAAAGTAAGGACACTGGTACATATTATATGCGTTACGCATTGGAGTATTAGCGTTATAAGGGTATTGATACATATTAGGGGCATTATACATAGTGCTCATTCCTTTCATAAGCTTATAGTATTATCATATGTTTTATGTAAATGTGGTGTGCTTTGATTCAAAGGATTTCAAGTTTATAAAAGTAGAACATTTGATCAAGAAACTCATATAATATAATAGTTGACAATGGAAACTATATTTGTTTTTAGAAGGTGGCAAATGGATAAGAATATCATAGATATTTATAACCTAATTCAAGAAATAGCCTGGCATTTTGGGAGCCATGGATTTAATGGCGAGTGCTGTGGTGACCTGTCCTTAGTTGAGTTTATGGCACTTAAAAAGATATATGAGAGGGATAATACTACAATTCAAGAAGTAGGAAATGCTTTGAGCTTTACAAAAAGCGGGGCAAGCAAAATTATTGATCGTATTGAAGCTAAAGGTTATGTTGTTCGTGAGACCTCCCCCATTGATGGGCGTGTATGCTGTGTCAAGGTAACTGAAAAAGGCATAGGAGTGATAACCGGCATTGTTGAGAGATATTCAACTTATGTTGATAATATGCTGCAAGAGCTTGATTCTGATACGGTAAAGAATATCAAGTCAGTTTTGGAAATCTTAGTGGATTCTGCTCAAAAGCAAAGTAAAGCATAGAGGAATGAAAGTAAAAGTGAGGTGGGGTAATAGAAATGAACACTCTTGTTGAAACAATTAAATATTTTTTATTTATAATGACAGAGCTGGCAGTACTTTTTATTGGCATTAGTACAATTGTCGCATTGGTGCTTATGTACATACCACAGGATAAACTCAAAAACTGGATGGTGGGCAAGGGTATCCTTGGTAATATTATTGGGGTGCTTTTTGGAGCTGTGACACCCTTTTGTGCATGTTCGACAGTTCCGATAACTCTCGGCTTGTTGAAAGCTGGAGTTCCTTTTGGTACGGTAATGTCTTTTGTATTTTCATCTCCGCTTATGGACCCCTTGGTATTTATACTACTTGGTACATTTTTGGGTTGGAAGGTTGCTGTTGGATTTTTAATTTTGACATCGGTTTTTGCAGTTGTTTTTGGGGTCATACTCGATAAAATGGGATGGGCCGATCAAGTCAAAAATGTACGGATAAAAGGTGGTGGGTACCTACAAAACGAGGAGGTGCCAGTAGGGTTTAAAAAGAAATTAAAACAATCCTTTTTGAAAGCGTGTGGCGATTTCAAGGGAGTATTCGCATATATGATAATTGGCGTCGGAATTGGTGCAGCTATTTATGGGTATTTACCTGAAGATTTGCTTGCAAGGGTTGCTGGCCCCGATAATCCGTTTGCAGTTCTTGTAGTTGCTTTAATTGGTATGCCTTTATACATCCGTGTAGAATCAGCTATTCCAATAGGACTCGCATTGCTGGATAAAGGTGCAAGTATCGGTGCGGTAATAGCATTAATCATTAGCGGAGCAGGAATAGCAATTCCTGAATTAACGATGCTTGCAAGTATCTTTAAGAAAAAAATTATTATTGCGTTTATAATAATTGTATTTATAACAGCTGTGATATCGGGATTAATTTTTAATATGCTCGTATAAGAACAGTAATAAATATATTAATTCAAAAAATGAAAGGGGAAGAACCATGAGTAATGAAAATGAGAAAAAAGGTTTATTTGAACGTTTGACAGGCGGGAAAAAGGATAAGAAAAAGCCATGCTGCTGCAGCTTTGAAGTTGAAGAGGTTACAGAGGAAAACGATAATAAAAAGGAAAATACAAAATCAAAAGAAGGAAAAGGGAATTCTTGCTGTAAGTAATGGAAAAGTAAATCAAGTGATATTAGCTCTCAGAAAAAAAGTCTGGGAGTTTTTTCTTGTTGTATCATTGACAGCAATAGAAGCATATCATATAATGATATTAACATATTAGAAATTTCTAATATAATAAATGTACGAGGTGATAATGTGTCTAATATGGGTAACCAGCTTATTTCAAATGTATTTAAAGCATTAGCCCACCCCACAAGAATTCAAATTGCTAAGTTATTAAGGAATGGGGAAATGTGTGTGTGCGAAATACTTCCTAATCTTGATTCTGAACAGTCCAATACCTCTCAGCATCTTACGGTATTAAAAAATCAGGGCATTGTCGAGAGCAGAAAAGATGGGTCTAAGGTTATATACGCTATAAAAAATAAGGAAGTTTACGACATGATTGATCTTGCAGAAGCCATTATTCTTCGTCAAATAGAAGAAACAAAGACCTCATTATCAAAGTATTAGGAGATGATTTTTTGTTTATTTTTGAATGGTTAAATAATCAATTACTTAAGATGGAATGGCTTTCGAATTTAATAAAGCTTCTGGTGGAAAATGTATTTGGTCTGAGCATACAGGAGAGGTTAGGTGGCAGCATTCACTTCTTTATATATGACGTGATAAAAATATTTATATTGTTATCAGTCCTGATATTTACGATTTCATATATCCAGAGCTTTTTCCCACCTGAAAGAACCAGAAAGATATTAGGCAAATATAATGGAATTTCGGCAAATATATTAGGGGCTTTACTTGGAACAGTCACACCATTTTGTTCATGCTCATCTATTCCTTTGTTTATAGGGTTTACAAGTGCAGGACTGCCAATAGGCGTCACATTTTCATTTTTAATATCGTCACCATTGGTAGACCTGGCATCGGTAATTTTACTGGCCAGCATATTTAATTGGAAAATAGCTATAGCCTATGTGGTTGTTGGAGTTATTCTTGCGGTTATTGGAGGAACTGTTATTAGTAAATCTAAGCTAGAGAAATATGTAGAACCTTTTGTTTTTAGTAATAAGGTTCTTGAGGTTGAACAAGAAGAGTTGACTACTCATGATAGAATTGATTTTTCAAAGGAACAAGTGTTAAGCATAATTAAGAAGGTATGGCTGTATATTCTAATTGGAGTTGGAATAGGAGCAGCCATTCATAATTGGGTTCCTGAAAGCATCATTTCAGCGGTTCTTGGCCAGGATAAATGGTATTCGGTTTTATTAGCCACCATTGTCGGTGTGCCTATGTATGCCGATATCTTTGGAACATTGCCGATTGCGGAAGCTTTAGTTTTAAAGGGAGTAGGACTAGGCACAGCTCTATCCTTTATGATGGCCGTAACTGCGCTTTCACTTCCATCTATGATTATGTTAAAGAAAGTTGTGAAGATCAAGCTCTTAGCAATATTTGCGGGTATTGTTACCCTAGGTATTATTATTATTGGTTATTTCTTTAATGCCTTTGGTTATCTTTTGATGTAGGCTTTAAAATCTTTTAAATATATACTGAGGAGGTCTATTATATGTCAAAAACCTGGTATCCTGTTATTGACTATGAAAAGTGTATTGAATGTGGTGCCTGTACTAACAAGTGTAAACATGGGGTATATGATCTTAAGAAAGCACCTACTCCGGTTGTAATTATGCCGGAAGGCTGCATCCAGGGTTGTCACGGATGTGGAAATCTTTGCCCATCAGAAGCGATCCAATATGTAGGGGACCAAAAACAAACAAGTGAAAATTGTTGCTGCTCCAGTGAAAGTGAAAATGGAGGATGCTGCGAATGAGTGGTGAGAATACACTGGAAGCCAAAAAAGGAATAGTCGTAAAAATTATCATTCCGATTCTGCTTGTTTGCATTATAGGTGGCATATGGATTATCAAGAATAATAAAAAAGATACTGCCTCAGTAGATAGTGATAATCCTGACTTTTCATTACATGTAACAGAAAAGATTCAACTTGATAAGCTAAAGTCATACGGACTTCCTATTATCATTGACTTTGGGGCAGACTCTTGCATCCCCTGCAAAGAAATGGCTCCGGTACTAAAAGAGTTAAATACTGAGTTGCAGGGAAAAGCTATTATAAAATTTGTTGATGTATGGAAGTATCAGGAATTGGCTCTAGGTTACCCTATAAGTGTAATACCTACACAAATTTTTATTGATGCAAATGGCAATCCATATAAACCCAAAGGTCCGGAATCCAAGCAATTCAAGCTATATTCAACAAAAGACAAGGGGGAGCATGTATTTACGGCACATGAGGGTGGAATGACAAAGGATCAGTTGCTGAGTGCTCTCAAGGAAATGGGGATGAAATAATGGAGGCTGTTATCAACCATTGGCTTGAGTCCATTTCGGGAGCTATTTCTGCAAATATATGGCTGGCACCATTATTGGCGTTGCTTGCCGGGATACTTACTTCTGTTACTCCATGTGCCTTTACAAGTGTACCGCTTGTTATCGGCTATGTTGGAGGAACAGGCCAACGGGATGCAAAAAGAGCCTTTTGGCTGTCGTTAGTGTTCTCCATAGGAATGGCAGCAACCTTTACAATTTTAGGAACAACTGCATCTATTCTCGGGAGGCTCATGCAGGGAACAGGCTCATGGTGGTATATACTTCTTGGAATACTTATGCTTTTGATGGCTCTGCAGACATGGGAGATATATAACTTCATCCCATCTTCCTATGCAATAAGCAAAAGTACAAAACGGGGCTTTTTAGGAGCCTTTGTTGCCGGAATATTAGGAGGCTTTTTCTCTTCTCCATGTGCAACGCCTGTTCTGGTAGTATTGCTTGCGATGGTGGCTAAGGAAGGGAATGTGCTATGGGGGATACTGCTTTTATTGCTTTATTCTATCGGACATAGCTTTTTGGTACTGATTGCCGGAACATCCGTAGGTTTTGTGCATAAGCTGTCTTCGAATGAGAAATATGGTGGAGCAAGTAAAGTATTGAGAATAATAATGGGGTTACTTATTATGCTTATAGCATTTTATATGTTCTATTTAGGATTTTAAATAAAAGTATTAAGGAGAGATTTATTATGGTAATTAAGATTTTAGGCTCTGGATGTAAAAACTGTGTTGCCTTGAAGGAAAATACCGAGGTGGCACTCAAAGAAACAGGTATGGATGCTGAAGTTGTCAAAGTGACGGATTTTAAGGACATTATGGCATATGGGGTAATGTCGACTCCAGCATTAGTGATTGACGAGAAGGTCGTTTCCTTTGGAAAGGTTTTGAAGCCGAAGGAAATAGTTAAGATTCTTGAAACTTTGAAGTAAAGCTGATGGAGGGTATGTATGACCAACAATAAAGAAGATATTAGAGATTTTATTAGGAAAAATTATGCTGAAGTCGCGCAGAAAGGCACGGCTGGAGGCTGCTGTAGCGGGGGATGTAGTTGTAGCGGTGCTCCGGTGGATATCAATGAAGCATCCATCAAAATGGGCTATACCGAAGGTGATCTTTCAAGTGTGCCGCTTGAAGCCAACATGGGACTGGGATGCGGAAATCCTATAGCTATAGCAGCTCTTAAGGAAGGTGAAGTAGTCCTTGACCTTGGAAGCGGAGGCGGCTTTGATTGCTTCCTTGCCAGAAGGCAGGTAGGTGAAACCGGGCATGTTATAGGGGTTGATATGACGGCTGATATGATTAAGCTGGCAAGAAAGAATGCCGAGAAAAGTGGGTATACCAATGTGGAATTCCGGTTGGGAGAAATTGAACATTTGCCTGTAGCAGATAGCTCAGTGGATGCTATCATTTCAAATTGTGTTATAAACCTTTCTCTGGACAAAGAACAGGTATTTAAAGAAGTTTTCAGGGTTCTTAAGCCTGGTGGAAGATTATCAACATCGGATTTTGTTGCAACAGCACAATTGCCACAAAATATTAAGCTGGACTTGGCTTTGATTGCAAGCTGTATTGGCGGTGCCGAATATATTGAAGACATCAAAGCAATGCTAGAGAAAGTAGGCTTTAAGGATATCCGAATGACCCCAAAAGATAACAGCAGAGAAATAGTAAAGTCATGGGCACCTGACAAGAATATTGAAGATTTTGTTGCTTCATATATTATTGAAGCCGTAAAGGGTGATAGCAAGGTGAAGATTAGCAAGCCATGCTGTTCTTCTTCAACAAAAGGCAAGTGTTGCTAATAAGTATTGATGATGAGAACTCTGTAAAGATTGTTTTAGTTAACTCAGCATTCTTTTTCAAAAGGAAAAATTTCAATGAAAATAGCATACAATATCGTAGCGTTGCGGAGTTTAATATATGAAAGAGAAAACAAAAGTTGCATTTATTTGTGTCCATAATTCATGTCGCAGCCAAATTGCTGAGGCGCTTGGGAAGCATTTTGCAGGTGATATTTTTGAAAGCTATTCTGCAGGTACGGAATTAAGGCCTCAAATAAACCAGGATGCAGTAAGGCTGATTAAAGATATTTATAATATTGATATGGAGCAGACGCAACACTCCAAACTTTTATCAGATATTCCACAGGTTGATGTAGTTATTACCATGGGATGTAATGTGAACTGTCCCTTTCTTCCTTGCAAGCACAGAGAGGATTGGGGGCTGGAGGACCCGTCGGGTAAAAGTGATGAAGAATTTAGGAAGATTATCGATATCATTGAGAAAAAGATACTAAAATTAAAAGATAAATTGCAGACTCAATTGTTATAATGAGCACGGTTTTATATCCAATACTTCCACAAGGCAAATTGTGCGAATTTCATCGATAACTACCTTGATTTATTTCAAATTTTAAAGTGTGTTATCGATATATTAGTGGATGTTCTATTCATAATGACTAATAAATTGCCGATCAGGTTGACTTTTCACCTTGATCGGCTTTTGTTTTTGATAACTGAAGAAAACTATTCTGCAATTTTCACAGAAGAAAAATATCAGAATAAGATGACATAAAGAGAATGTAAAATTGATACCTTGCTATAATGTTTATTTCAATACGTTTATAGCATACCCAGAGAAGGGAGAATTTAAATTGAATGGAGTGTTACTAGATTTATTAAGGGGTGGAGGATATATTTTATATGTTAGGCATGGAGAAGCAACAGTCGGAGAAGATCAACCGTATTTGAATTTTCTATACTGCTTTACCCAAAGAAATCTTTCTGAAATGGGAAGGAGACAAGCAATTTATTACGGGCAAATTCTCCGTAATTTGCAAATTCCTATAAATTATCCCGTCCTAACCAGCCCTTTTTGTAGAACCATAGAAACGGCACAATTGGCTTTTGGAAGCGCAGGTGTTCAAGTCGATCCATTTTGGTTTGAAATTTACAGGTTGAGTGGAAACCTCTCTGATACAGAGCAACAAAGAATATTGAATACTATGCAGTCAAGGTTAGAAATCATACCGCCACTGGGGAGCAATAAGGTTATTGTTGCTCATGGCTTCCCAAACGGAATTGGTTTGGGTTCAATTCCAAATATGGGAACAGTCGTTGTAAGACCGCGGGGGCAGGGAAACGGTTATGAAGTCGTTGCTAAACTGTCCTTAGCAGATTTGGTGAATTTGCCAAGATACTGACTGCAGAAAAATGCCTGTTATCATAGCTGGATATGTTGTTACTGTAAAAACAATAAAATTAGGGTGAGTAGGGTGAGTAAAAAATGAAGTTCATAAATCAATCAAAACTTCAATAAATTTATTGAAAAATACTATAATCAAACATATAATGTTTAGGGATGTATGACTATACTATTGAGGTGAAAAACTCATGTTTGATGAAGATAAAGGCTTGTACACGATAGGTACAGCAGCGGAATTGATTGGAGAACATCCTGAAACTCTTAGAGTTTGGGAACGCAATGATCTTTTGCGGCCTGACAGGAAAGGATATCAAAGGAAGTATTCAAATAATGACTTGAAGCGGCTTAAGTTTATAAAACAGTTAACACATGAAAAAGGTTTAAATATCGCTGGAGTGAAGCACTTGATAGCTTTTTATTCCTGCTGGTATCGGAAGAACTGCAAGGGTGGCGCCTACAGGAACAGTCCGGCTCAGGTAAATGAGGCAAAACCCTGCTGGAAAACAGAGGGTACGTATTGCTACATTGCTAGCGATAAATCAGAAATGTGCAGCAATTGTGAAATTTGCAAAAACTGTGCGGATGGTTGCAGAAGTTGACAAAGGTTTTATTTTGTTTAAAACCTCAATAAAATTATTGATAAAAACTAAATTGTAGGTGGGGTGGTATTTTGAAGAATAATCCAGAGAATGCTGCTAAGCTGTTTAGAGAAGGATATAATTGCTCTCAGGCAGTTTTGATTGCATATTGCGAAGAGCTAGGCATGGATCGTGATACTGCACTAAGGCTATCGTCATCTTTTGGAGGAGGAATGGGAAGGCTTAGAGAGGTTTGTGGCGCAGTTTCAGCAATATTTATGATTGCAGGATTAAAATATGGATATACAGATCCTAAGAATAGAGCTTTAAAACAAAAACATTATGAGCTTATTCAAAGACTTTCGCAAAAATTTAAGGAAAAAAACGGCTCAATTGTATGCAGAGAACTTTTAGGATTAGATAGGCACCATGATACTCCTGCGCCTGATGAAAGAACCGAAGACTATTATAAAAAACGTCCTTGTTTAGAAATTGTTAAATATGCGGCTGAAATCATTGATGAAGTATTGAATGAAAGAGAGGATGGATTATGTTAAAAGCAGAAAAGATAGATGATTTATCAAAAGAGGAACTATTGGAACTGAGCAAAATATATGCAAAAAACTGGCTTGCTCATGATGGACTTTGGTTCCAATCCATAGAAGAGAAGTATGGTATGGAAATGGCAATTGATATGGACAGAGAAGCATGGAGAAGGTTTACAGAGATTGAAGCAAGGCGGCTAATTGATTTCTTGGCACTTGGGCAGAACTCTGGCATTGCCGGTTTAAAAAAGGCGCTTTCTTTCAGGCTTTACTCTTCCCTTAATGAGGATGAAATTGTGGTTGAAGAAGATAATGTCTTGATATACCGTGTCAAAACCTGCAGAGTACAGCATGCAAGACGAAAAAAGGGGTTGCCCGATTTTCCGTGCAAATCTGTTGGAATTATTGAATATAGTCTCTTTGCGAACGCTATAGATGAACGGTTTGAAACAGAAGTTATAAGCTGTCACCCGGATATAACTGATGCAGCATATAACTGTATATGGAAATTTACTTTGAAAGATTAATCCTAACAAATTAGAAACATATAATGGAGGTTAGAAATGCCTGTAAATACAGCAAAAAACCATTACCTTGGCAAAGAGGGATGTAAACGGATGAATTGTGCACAATCCGTAATTTGTGCCTTTAAAGATAAATTCGGATTAAATGAGGAGGTTATAGAAGCCTTTAGAGCTTATGGCGGAGGTAGAGCACCGGACGGACTATGTGGGGCGTACTATGCTGCAAAGTATATGCTACATAAAGATTCAGAAGAAAAAGCATGTGAATTGGAAAACTACTTTTTGGAACAAGCAGGAGCGGTAAAATGCCATGAAATTAGGGGAGCAAAAAAACTATCTTGCCTTGGGTGTGTAGAAAAAAGCTCAGAGTTCTTAAATAATATATTATAGATCGTAATTTATTTGGTATAAATTGACATGAGGGGTTGGATTTTGTGTTTACAATAATATTATACATACTGGCAGTACTTTTACTCTCACTGTCCTTTATTAAAGACAGAAATAAAACGAAGATGGCTTTAAAGAAGGCCTGGAAGTCATTTGAAAATATACTTCCACAATTTCTTTCCATATTAATCATCATAGGGATTATGTTGGCGGTATTAAGTCCTGAAACAATTTCAAAGTTTGTTGGACAAGAATCCGGTATGCTTGGAGTGCTGATTGCTGCTTTAATAGGATCTATTACCTTAATACCAGGTTTTGTAGCATTTCCTTTAGCAGCTGCACTGCTGAAAAGCGGAGCTGGGTTTATGCAGATAGCTGTATTTGTATCGACATTGATGATGGTTGGAATAGTGACGATACCCGTGGAGATAAAATATTTTGGAAAGAAAGCAACAATTATTAGAAATGGTATGGCATTTTTGTTTTCATTTATTGCAGCTATTGTGATAGGGGTGGTAATGAGATGAAAAACTTAATCAGAAGATATGCTTTTTTTATTATACTGCTGTTGGCTAATGGAGTAATTTTGCTTATCAACCCAACAGTAGGGCTAAAATCAATGGATATAACATGGGATAATATGATCGAAATGCTTTCGGTCATACCTCCAATTTTTATTTTGCTTGGACTACTGGATGTATGGGTGCAGCGTGAAACCATGATCAAGTTTATGGGTAAGAAATCCGGGTTTATCGGGATCATTATTGCTTTCTTGCTTGGGTCTGCGGCAGCTGGCCCCCTATATGCTGCTTTCCCCGTAGCTGGAGTCCTGCTGAAAAAGGGAAGCAAATTGTCTAATGTTCTTATTTTCATCGGTGCCTGGTCAACAACAAAAATCCCTATGCTGCTTTTCGAAGCGTCAGCAATGGGGTGGAAATTTATGCTCACAAGGTTTTTGATTGATATCCCGGGAATTGCAATTATTGCTTATATAACTGAAAAATTGATGACGGAAAAAGATAAGGCACTTATATTTGAAAACGCTAAAAGCCAAATCTGAATAACTCATAAAGCAACTGAAATAGTAAAGGTTTAAGTTTAACTCAAAATATATTAAAAAACTGTATTCGTAACGTGAATTGCACAAAGGAGGATTTTTAATGTTTGAAATACAGGGGGTATCTCTTGAAATAGAAGGAGAAAAGGAAGTTGAAATTCTTAAGGATATAGATTTAAAACTGCTTGATAAAAAACTGTATTCTGTTACAGGTCCAAATGGTGGCGGCAAATCTTCTCTTGCAAAAATTATTATGGGTATTTATAAGCCTACTTCCGGGAAAATCTTGCTGGATGGACAAGATATAACGGATTTGAATATAACCGAAAGGGCACGTTTGGGTATAGGTTATGCTTTTCAGCATCCGCCGCGCTTTAAGGGGATTAAAGTGAAGGAACTCTTGAATATGGCTTCCTTAAATAATCCGGATAAAGTTAACCTATGTGACTTGCTATATGATGTAGGATTATGTGCGCAGGATTATCTTAATAGAGATGTTGATGCCAGTCTCTCGGGAGGAGAAATGAAAAGAATCGAAATCGCTACTGTGTTGGCACGCAACTTAAAACTGGTAGTTTTTGATGAACCGGAGGCCGGTATTGATTTATGGAGTTTCCAGAAGCTTTCGGAAACATTCAGTAATATTCATATGAAGTATAATACAACAATTGTTATAATTTCGCATCAGGAGCGGATTTTGGAACTGTCGGATGAAATAATCCTGATGGCAAACGGAAAGGTTCAGGAAAAGGCGAGAAAGGATGAAATCCTTGAAAGGATTCTCACAAATGATTCCTGTTTGTGCAGTGCTAATTGTAGAAAGGGGACTGGTCAGAATGCTGAATGCATTGGATAAACTGATGCTGGAGAAAGTGGCAAACCTTCATGAAATACCTCAGGGTGCTTATAATATAAGAAAAAATGGGCAAGGCATAGAGAAAAATTCAACAGCCAATATAGATATTATATCCAAAAAGGATAAGCCAGGAATCGATGTGATAGTAAAGCCCTGTACGAAAGGTGAAAGTATTCATATTCCGGTGATTGTGACAGAAGAGAATATATCGGATGTTGTTTATAACACCTTTGACATTGGAGAATATTCAGATGTACTCGTTGTTGCAGGATGTGGAATTCATAATTCGGGAAGTATTAAATCGCAGCATGACGGTATACACAACTTTATTGTGAGAAAAGGTGCAAAACTTAAATATGTGGAAAAACACTACGGACAGGGAGACGGAAAGGGTGAGAGGGTCTTAAATCCGAAGACGGTTATTGAAGTAGAAGAAGGCGCTGTTGTTGAACTGGAACTGGTTCAGATAAAAGGAATTGATTTTACTAAGCGGGATACTGAAATACGTTTAAAGGATAAGGCAAAGCTTATTGTTACAGAAAGGCTTTTAACTTATCAGGATCAACAGGCGGAATCAAATATAACTGTTGAATTATCCGGAAACGATTCTTCAGCTCAGATTATGTCCCGATCAGTTGCTCAGGATAACTCGAAGCAGGTATTTTATTTTGACCTGGCGGGGCGTAACAAATGCAGAGGTCATATACAATGTGATGCTATTATAATGAATAATGCCCAGGTACTTTCAACTCCCCGCATTTCTGCATATCATAGTGATGCCCAACTGGTTCATGAAGCAGCTATAGGCAGGATAGAATCCGAGCAGTTGATCAAACTGATGTCCATGGGGCTCACGGAAAAGGAAGCAGAGGATGTAATCCTGAAGGGATTCCTGAAATAACTGGCTTTTATAATGTGGGTGTACGAGAGAATATAAAATACGGGGGTCCAGAATTATGCAGTACAGTACCTTGATTTTACCATTAGTGCTTTCATTATTTGCAGGATTATCAACTGGACTTGGCGGTTTGTTTGTGCTTCTATTTAGAAAAACGAATGTAAAGTTCTTGTCGGTTGCTCTTGGATTTTCAGCAGGAGTTATGATATACATATCATTCGTAGAAATACTTATAGAGGCCAAAGTTCATCTTGTTAAAAGCATGGGAGAAAAAACCGGGGAGTGGTTGGTGCTGTTTGCATTTTTTGCGGGCATTATGCTTATAGCATTGATAGATAAACTGATACCGGAGCCAGAAAATCCCCACGAAGTTCACAAGATTGAAGAAGCAGATATATGTGTAATGTCAAACAAATCCCAAAAGTTGATGAAGACCAGTATGTTAACTGCATTGGCAGTAACAGTACATAATTTTCCTGAAGGGTTAGCTACATTTGTTTCTGGAATCAGTGAACCAAAGCTGGGAATAGCAATAGCAATTGCGGTTGCCATTCACAACATACCTGAGGGTATTGCGGTGGCAATCCCGGTTTACTGTGCAACTGGCAGCAGAAGAAAAGCGTTTTTAATGTCATTGCTGTCGGGATTAACCGAACCACTTGGAGCAATACTTGCATTTCTATTTCTTGCACCATTTATCAACGATGTTGTTTTTGGCCTTTTATTTGCAGCAATTGCGGGAATTATGGTATTTATTTCTTTAGATGAATTGCTCCCTACTGCAAGAGAATACGGGGAGCATCATCTTTCGATTTTTGGACTAATTGCAGGAATGCTGGTAATAGGAATTAGTCTTTTGCTTGTATTTTAACAATAATTTTTATAATAGTATGAGATACTCCTAGTAAGATTTATTGTTCAATTTTCATTAGGACAGATTTGGACAGGAGAATATTAGAAAATTAAACTATATTGCCGAAAGTCCTGTGAAAACAGCTGAAGAGTATTTACTGCTGTTTTTTGTTGAAAAATTAGGTCGAAATATTGACGTATTGATAAATCAGTAGTAATGTTATTATGTGCTTATGCACATAATAACGCATGGTAAATAAGTGTTTAAAATGATGCTATGTTAAAGTTGTAGGTGATTGAATGCCACGGCCAAGAAAATGTAGAATGGTTGGTTTTGTACCTGATAATCCAAGTTTCCATCCACAATTAGCCAGTGGAGAGGAAGTGGTTTTAACAATTGAAGAAGTTGAGGCGATTCGACTTTCTGATTATATGGAAATGGAACAGGATAGTGCTGCAGAAAGCATGAATGTTTCAAGAGGAACCTTCCAGCGGATTATCAATGCTGCCAGAAAGAAAATTGCAGATGCACTTGTTCATGGTAAGATCATTCGAATCGAAGGAGGAAATTATGAACTGTCAGCAGGCATGGCGTGCTGCAGGAGGCATGGCAGGATTTGTAAACATAGAGGCTGTGAAAAATGTGAAGGTTGTGAAGAAAATAATCAAAATAAAGAGCTATGAGGTGAAAAGAAATGAATGATAATGGTTGCAGCTGTGATAGTACAGATTGCGGGAGTTCCTGCTCGTCAGGCGGTTGTGGAAGCAGTCCACAGGATTTTATTGAAAAAACCCATGAACTCAACTCGATTAAAAGAGTAATTGGTGTTGTCAGCGGAAAGGGTGGTGTAGGGAAGTCTCTTGTAACATCCATGCTTGCTGTGATGATGCGTAGGAAAGGATATAATGTAGGTATTCTGGATGCTGATATTACCGGACCCTCTATTCCGAAAATGTTCGGAATTACAAAAAAAGCAGAAGGAAGCGAGTTTGGCATATACCCACAGAAAACACATAATGATATCCGGGTTATGTCAGTAAACCTTCTTTTAGAGAAAGATGATTCTCCGGTTATATGGAGAGGCCCAATCATTGCGGGCACGGTGAAGCAATTCTGGACCGATGTCATATGGGGAGATGTAGACTATTTGTTTTTGGACATGCCTCCGGGAACCGGCGATGTTCCATTAACTGTATTTCAATCAATACCATTAGATGGAATTGTTATTGTTACTTCGCCGCAGGATTTGGTTTCGCTGATAGTAAAGAAAGCCTATAATATGGCAAAGACAATGAATATACCCATATTGGGTATTGTTGAAAATATGAGTTATTTAAAGTGCCCTGATTGTGGAAAGGAAATCAAGCTTTTCGGTGAGAGCAAAATTGATACTATTGCCAATGATTATGGGTTGAAAGTGCTTGGGAAAATTCCTATAAATCCTGTTATTGCAGAGCTCTGTGATCGTGGTGAAATAGAAAAGCTGAATGAGGATTATTTAAAAGATGCGGTAGAGTACTTAGAGAATAAATCGGATGAGAGGAGAATGGATAGTATGATCGTTGCAGTTGCTACAGACGGAAAAAACGTATCGGAACATTTTGGTAAGTGCGAAAACTTTACTTTGTATGAGATCGAATCATCTTCTGTAAAAAATAAAAAGGTAATAAGCACCATTGGGAACCAACATGGAGCACTTCCACCATTTCTTAAATCTCAAGGAGTAGAGGTTGCAATTGTAGGTGGACTTGGAGCTGGAGCAAAACAGGGACTTGTCGAAAATGGCATTGAAGTTATTGCTGGCATAAGCGGAAGCATTGATGTTGCTGTCAAAGAATTTTTGGAGGGGAATTTACAACCCGGAAACGAAGGCTGCAGCGGACATGGGCATGAGCACGACCACGGAGCGGGTGGTTGCAGTTGCGGACACCATTAAAATTGGAATAAAATAAAGGAGGGGGTACTATGAACATCAAAGGAACAAAAACTGAGAAGAATCTGGCAGCAGCATTTGCAGGCGAATCTCAGGCAAGGAACAAATACACATATTTTGCATCTGTTGCAAAAAAAGAAGGCTATGAGCAGATTGCTGCAATCTTTGAGGCAACAGCAAATAATGAAAAAGAACACGCAAAGCTTTGGTTTAAGGCTCTTGGCGAGCTTGGGGACACAGCAGCTAATTTGCTTCATGCGGCTGAAGGCGAAAACTATGAATGGACCGATATGTATGAAGGCTTTGCAAAGGAAGCTGAGGAAGAAGGCTTTGCTGCTCTCGCAGCACAATTCAGAATGGTTGCAAAAATTGAGAAGGCTCACGAAGAAAGATACCGTGCACTCCTTAAAAATGTAGAGATGCAGAAGGTGTTTGAAAAATCAGATGAGACCATGTGGGAATGCCGGAACTGCGGACATCTTGTAATGGGTAAGAAAGCTCCTGAGGTTTGTCCTGTTTGCGCACATCCAAAAAGTTTCTTTGAAGTGAGAAAAGAAAACTATTAATCCTATAAAGGTGGATTTTGAATTGTTTGACAGGATAAAATTTTTGTGATAATTTATTATAGAAATAAAACCAAGAAGGTTTTGAGAAAACAATACTATTAATTTAACGCAAACCAAACCACGAAGGGATGCCGTAAGGAACGGCTCTATTCGTGGTTTTTATTTTTTCTACGAAAGGGGATTAGCATGAACAAAGAATTATGGAAAAAATCAGTTGAATTTCATGGACATGAGTGTTCGGGACTTGCTATGGGATTTAAAGCCTGCGAAGCAGCTATGAAAAAAATGGGGCTAACTTTCTCAAAGGATGAGGAAATCGTATGCGTTACTGAAAATGATGCCTGCGGTGTGGATGCAGTCCAGGTTATTACAGGCTGTACCTTCGGTAAAGGAAACCTTATTTACAAAGGAACAGGAAAAATGGCCTTCAGTTTCTATAATCGGACGAACGGTGAAAGCCTTAGAATGATTGTAAAGCCTTTTAAGGGTGAAATGGATCGCCAGCAACGTCAGGAGTACATATTAAATTCGTCAGTAGATGAAGTTTTCAATTTCAGCAAACCAACCTTCGAATTACCGGAAAAAGCAAGACTTTTTACTACTATTATATGTGAAATTTGCGGCGAGGGCGCACCCGAGCACAAGATGAGAATGAACGATGGGAAAAAGGTATGTCTTGACTGCTTCAAAGACTATTCCAGAGGTTGGTAGGTTATGGACATAGATTACTTTGAGCAGATTTGGAGCAGAAAAAAGACCGATAAATTAGCAAGTCAGGTTTTCTGGGACAGCAGAGCGGAGGAATTTAATCAACAGGTTTACACGGGAGAAGGAGAAGAACGCCTGAATAAGATTCTTGAATTGCTTACATCCAAAGGAATGCTGACAGGTGAAAGTAAGGTGCTGGACATTGGGTGTGGACCGGGAAAGTACGCTATTGAATTTGCTAAAAGAGCAAAATCAGTTACAGGTGCAGATGTTTCACCAAGAATGATTGAATGTGCAAAGGAAAATGCAGCTAAAGAAGGACTATCCAATACGGAATTTAAGGTTGCTGACTGGGAAGAACTTGACATTAACTCTCTTGGATGGAATAAGAAATTTGACCTTGTAGTAGCATCCATGTGTCCTGCAATAAATAATAAGTCTGCACTTGAAAAAATGGTTAATGCAGGTCGGGGATACTGTTTTATGAGCAGTTTTGTTGAGAGAACTGATGAAGTAAAGGATCACCTCAGCAAATATATCGTATGGCAAAATGCAAAAGGCGGGCATGGAAAGGCAATATACTGCAGTTTTAATATTCTGTGGTTGATGGGCTTTCATCCTGAAGTTATATATATTGATACTGAATGGGAGCATGTAATGCCCATTGATAAAGCGAAAGACTTTTATTGTGCCCATTTTGAGATGACACAAAAGGTAACTGATGAGCAAAAAGCATTTATACAGAACCACCTTGAGCAGATATCTGAAAATGGACTTGTAAAAGAGACGGTCAAGGCAAAAATTGCCTGGATGACCTGGAAAGTTTAATGAAGGAGGATTCGATAATATTTGAATCAAGAGAAATCAACAGTTATCGGGAATAGCCGAACTGTTATGTACAATAAATATACAGCAAGAAAAAGACTCGTAGTATTGCTGCTTTTTATTCTTATTATAATCGCTTCAATATTTGCTATAAATGCAGGCTCGACAAACCTGAATGCGCTTCAGGTAATAAAAGCATTTATGGGCAAGGGAACAGAGGTGTCTGATGTTGTAATATGGCAGATTCGACTGCCAAGGGTTTTAGCTGCAATTATTGCTGGTGCAGGCTTGTCAGTGGCGGGGTGCGTAATGCAGAATAATCTCAGGAATCCGCTGGCTTCCCCTTCTACCTTGGGAATATCAAATGCTGCAGCCTTTGGAGCAAACTTGGCAATTATCGTATTCGGGGCTGGAAGCATACAGAGTACGGGGACTGATGCCGTCATTATCAATAATCCATATCTGGTGACGGTTTTTGCGTTTGTTTGGGCTATGATAGGTACAGTCATTATTTTGATGTTGGCGAGATTCAGAGGGTTTTCTCCAGAGGCTATGGTATTGGCCGGTGTTGCCCTAAGCTCATTATTTTCTGCAGGAACCATACTCATCCAGTACTTTGCCCAGGATGTCCAAATTGCGGCAGCGGTTTTCTGGACTTTTGGTGACCTCGGAAGGGCATCGTGGAGGGAAGTTGCAATTCTGGCAAGTGTCATATCTTTGGCAACTGTATATTTTATACTGAGAAGATGGGATTATAACGCGCTGGATAGTGGTGAAGAAACAGCTAAAAGCCTCGGAGTTCATGTTGAAAATGTCAGAATGGGAGGAATGTTTGTTTCATCACTCATTACTGCCGTAGCGGTTTCATTTCTTGGCATCATAGGTTTTATAGGTTTGGTTGGTCCTCAAATTATGAGAAGGATTGTAGGTGGAGACCACCGCTATCTGATTCCCGCATCAGCATTGACTGGTTCGTTACTACTAGTAGTTTCAGATACTCTCGCAAGGACTGTGGTTTCACCGGTGGTGCTTCCGGTAGGAGCGATAACCTCGTTTTTTGGTGCACCTCTGTTTCTTTATCTTTTGGCAAGGGGGTATCAGAAAAGGTGATTTTATCGGTCAAAGACTTGGCATTCGATTATCCAAGCCGTTCAGTAATAAAAAATATAGGTTTTTCAATTGAAAAAGGAGACTTTCTTGCGGTACTTGGGATTAATGGAGCAGGAAAATCAACGCTTTTAAAGTGTATAAATAGAGTATTAAAACCGCATAAGGGTGCTGTATACATAGAAAACGATGAAGCCTTTAAGCTCAGCGGGAGGGAGCTTGCAAAAAGAATCGGGTATGTTGCGCAACGCAACGAGAACATCAGAACAACTGTATTTGATGCAGTGCTGCTTGGCAGAAAGCCTTATATCCAATGGGAGGCATCAAAAAACGACCTGGAAATTGTTCATGATGCACTAGAAGCTCTGGAACTTACGGAATATGCCCTCAGGTATCTGAATGAACTGAGCGGAGGAGAACAGCAAAAAGTGGTGATTGCAAGAGCATTGGCACAAAAACCCCAACTGCTCCTGCTTGATGAGCCGACAAGCAGCCTGGATTTAAAAAATCAGCTTGAAGTTGCCAAAATTATAAAAAAAGTTGTCAAAGAACAGCAAATGGCAGCGGTAGTTACAATGCACGATCTGAATCTGGCTATACGCTTTGCCGATAAATTTCTGCTTATAAAAAATGGGGAAATTTATGCAGCAGGTGGTATTGAGGTAATGACCCCTGAAAACATAGAAAATGTTTATTCTGTTCCTGTAACAATAAACAAAATCGGAGAGATTCCCGTTGTTATACCTGTGTAGAATGATTGTAGGCTTAAAATAAACTGAATTTAAAATTTTGAAGGATGTGTGAGATATGAATAAGAAATATTTATCTTTAATGATTGCAATACTTTTTTGTATGTCATTAGTCTTTGGGGGATGTGCTTCAAAGACTTCCCAGGATGCAGCTTCAAATTCACAGAAAATTACTGTGACAGATACACTGGGAAGACAGGTTGAAATCAACGCACAGGCAAAAAAAGTAGTAGCCATTGGTCCCGGCGCTTTAAGATTGTGCTGCTATTTCAACAATATTGATATGATTGCCGGGGTTGAACAAATGGACAAAGACGACTCTACCGGTAAGCCCTATGTGATGGCAAATCCATCACTGGCAAACTTGCCTGTAATAGGACCGGGTGGTCCGAATAATGCTCCTGACCCGGAAAAAATACTTGCAGTCAAGCCTGAGGTCATTTTTAGCACCTATGCAGCAGACAAAGCTTCTGCGGACAATCTGCAATCCAAAACAGGAATACCTGTAGTTTCAATCAGCTATGGTAAGACTTCAACATTTGATCCTGCAGTATATGAATCATTGAAATTAATAGGAAAGATTGTTGGCAAGGAGCAGAAGGCACAGGAAATAGCTGACTACATGGAGAAGTGCAAAAATGATCTGGACACCAGGACAAAGAATATTCCTGATGACAAAAAACCAAGTGCCTATGTTGGTGGCTTGGGAATGAAAGGAACCCATGGACTTGAAAGTACCCAGGGTAACTATTCTTTGTTTAATGCCGTACATGCAAAGAATGTAGTGGATGAAACAGGAAAAACAGGCTCGCTCATGATTGACAAGGAAAAGCTGATCCAGTGGAATCCGGAAAAAATCTTTATTGATGGAAGTGGATTTCAGATGATTACGCAGGATTATCAGAAAAACCCCGAATACTATAAAACTTTATCAGCAGTGAAAAATGGTGAAATTTATTCGCAACTGCCGTATAATTTCTATACTACAAATATCGATACGGCGATAGCAGATGCATACTATCTTGGGAAAATTCTATATCCGGAACAGTTTAAAGATGTTGACCCTGAAAAAAAGGCTGATGAGATTTATAAATTCCTCCTCGGCAAGGAGCTATACGCTCAGATGGCAAAGGAATACGGTGGATTTAAGAAACTGACACTGCAGTAAATTCGAAAATTTAAGCTGCAAAAAGCTACATAATTATTTTACAGCCTGATCTGGTAGTAAATGCCTATCGGGTTGCTAATTATCGTATAGGCTAAAGGCATGGAACTCAGGTATATAATGTTGTTGCTTATTGGGGGAATGAGTAATCGTGATACAGACTAAAACTGATTTAATAACTGGGGCATCAAGGGGTATTGGAAGAGAAACTGCAAGATTATTTGCCATGAATAGTTATAATGTGCTCATAAACTATAATAGTTCGAAAGAACAAGCGGAACAGCTTTGTATTGAGTTAAAAAAGGAAGGGTTAAGTGCGGATACTTTCAAAGCAGATGTATCTGTTCGTTCTCAAGTAGATGGTATGGTAGATTATTGCATTCAAAAGTTCAACGATATAGATGTACTTGTTAATAATGCTGGTATTTCCAAGATATCGGTATTTGGAGATATTCCAGAGACAGAATGGGACGATATAATTTCCGTAAACCTTAAAGGCGTTTTCAATTGCTGTCAGTCCGTACTTCCTCATATGTTGAA
Source organism: Clostridiaceae bacterium (assembly GCA_012513545.1). The sequence continues at coordinate 946 of JAAZCB010000863.1, read as the reverse complement.
AAACAAAAAAGGGCGGATAATAAATATATCTTCAATATGGGGAATGACGGGTGCTTCATGTGAGGTTCATTATTCGGCTGCGAAAGCTGGGGTTATAGGATTTACAAAAGCACTTGCCAAAGAGCTTGGTCCATCAAATATACAAGTGAATTGTGTAGCTCCTGGGATTGTTGAAACTGATATGAATACATGTTTGAATGATGAAGTAAGCAAAAACCTGAAAGAGGCCACACCGTTAATGAGATTTGGAACTGCTTTAGAGATAGCTCGCAGCATATTATTTCTCGCATCTGAGGAGGCTTCCTTTTTTACAGGACAGGTTATAAGTCCGAATGGAGGATTTGTTGTATAAAATTGAGATTCCCGCTATTATTATTTGTGTATAATCTTTCAATGTAGAATGTTAACGTGAGGGGGAACAATATGCGAATTGCAGTAATTGATGGACAGGGCGGCGGTATGGGAAAAGTAATGGTAGAAAAGCTCAGGTGCGAAATTGGTGAAGAAATTGCAATAATTGCTCTTGGAACAAATGCACTGGCAACAGGCTTGATGATTAAAGCTGGTGCAAATGAAGGAGCTTCAGGGGAAAATGCGATAATTTTCAACTCACCCAGGGTGGATGTTATTATGGGAGCTGTTGGGATTATTGCAGCAAACTCAATGCTAGGTGAGCTTACACCGCTTATGGCGAAAGCAATTGCAGAAAGCCCGGCAAGGAAGGTTTTGATACCGCTAAATCGATGCAATATTCAAATTGTAGGAGTAAGAAGCGAACCATTGCCCCATTATATAGATGCAGCAGTTGGAATGATAAAAGCAATGATTAGAGGTGATGAAAATGTGTGAAGCAAATGTGTACCTCTTAGATAAAGATGGAAATGAAAAGCTTATATTAGAAGCTGTAGACAAGGTTTTACCGGTCAGTGGCACTATTGAACTGGAG
>JAAZCB010000862.1 GCA_012513545.1 Clostridiaceae bacterium | reverse complement strand
ATATTTACACCGGCATAATGGGAGCCGAAGCGGGGAATCTCGCTCTTAAATCCATGGCTCTGGGAGGCATATATCTGGGAGGGGGCATACCGCCGGAGATAATATCAAGGCTCCGAAAAGAGGACTTCATAAGATCCTTCAGAGCCAAGGGGAGACTTTCATCTCTGCTTGAAAAAATCCCCGTTACAGTTATCCTGAACAATAATACCGCCCTTTACGGCAGCGCCATAATAGCCGCAGAGAAATATGGTTCTTTTGAGGGGTTCATTTTTATAAACTAAATAATTCACAAAACATAATAATATCAAATCATTGTAAACAACAATAATGTAATATATAATACATATAGCTAAATAATCTTTGTAAACCATTAACAATATGGTTTCACGAAGATAATTTTTTGTTTTTCAGCCGTTTAAAGAAGGATTGTTATAATGGTATTCTCAACACTAACATTTCTATTTTTATTTTTGCCATGCGTTTTACTAATTAATAAATTAATAAAAAAAGCATGGCGAAACTACTTTTTGTTATTAGCAAGTCTTACTTTTTATGCTTATGGCGAACCAAAATTCGTTTTTGTAATGATTGCTTCAATTACAATGAATTATTTTTTTGGACTTGCAATCGCCAAAGCAAAAATTAATAGCATTGATATCGATGCTTTAAAAACTAATAAGCAAAGGAGTTACAAAAAAAACAATTGTCGTAGAGCAAAATTATTGCTAAGTGCATCTATCATATTTAATATTGGATTATTGGCTATTTTTAAGTACTTGAATTTTGCAATAAGCAACATCGATCATATATTCGAAAATTTAATTCCGCAAACATCTATTGCCCTCCCAATTGGAATCTCTTTTTTTACATTTCAAGCCATGTCATATGTAATTGATGTGTATCGAGGAACTGTGAAGGTTCAAGAGAATCCATTCTTTATGGGGTTCTATATTTCTTTCTTTCCACAGCTTATTGCCGGCCCAATTGTAAGGTACAAAGATATAGAAGAAAGAATCAGTGATAGAGAGATAACATTTGATGATTTTGCAGAAGGGGTAAGACGATTTATTATCGGTATTTCTAAAAAGGTTTTGATAGCTAATAATATGGCTATTATTGCAGATAAAGCTTTTGAAATATCAGAAACCGGAGATTTATCGGTTACATTTGCCTGGATGGGAGCTCTAGCGTTTTCAATGCAAATATATTTTGACTTTAGCGGATATTCTGATATGGCAATTGGACTTGGAAGGATGTTCGGATTTAAGTATCTTGAAAACTTTAATTATCCATATATATCCAAATCAGTAACTGAATTTTGGCGTAGATGGCATATATCTCTTAGTAGTTGGTTTAGAGATTATGTGTATGTTCCAATGGGTGGTTCCCGAGTTAAGAAAATGATGCTTTTCAGAAATCTATTTATAGTCTGGATGCTTACCGGTATATGGCATGGGGCAAGTTGGTCTTTTGTCATCTGGGGATTTGTATACTTTGTATTACTTGCATTTGAAAAATTTACTGGATATCCAAATAAGTTTAAACGCAGAATTTCAAAATCCTTATATCAGATATTTACATTAACATGTGTTGTAATTAATTGGGTGATTTTTTATGATGCAGGATTGAATAACACAACAGAATATATATTTTCGATGTTCGGACTTAATGGTAACGCTTTTTTTGATATGAATACTTGGATGTACTTATGCGAGTATTTTGTTATATGGCTAATAGCTGTTTTATACTCAACATCATTTTTTGAATACATAAAAAACGAAATGATAAAAAAGAGTGGGATGGGTGAGAATATTGTAAGTACAACGGCTT
>JAAZCB010000861.1 GCA_012513545.1 Clostridiaceae bacterium | reverse complement strand
CGCCGCTGATTATATAATCTTTCACAAACTCCCATATTAAGCTAAACATTATGGCCTCCTCCTCACAATGTTGTATGTAAATGTTGCTAGTATTAAGGTTGCCGATAATACTATTATGCCTATAATCATTGTTGCTATTACGTCTATACTGTTGATGTCGTCTATTTCTGTAATATCTATGTTGTATGTGCCTAGTGTCAATAGTGTAATTATTGGCTTTGATATACCTATCAAAGCTGGCAATAGTTCGTCATCTGCAACATGCATTTTTAGTCCCTCGTATTTTTCAAAATAGCCGATGTCGGGCAAGTAATAAGTTTCAAAATCCTCCAAAGACGGCTCGTTACCCGCGCCGAAAGTGGCGGTTAAGTCGATTACTATATTTGGATTTGATAACCCTTGGTTAATCCATAAGTCCATTTGTAATTTGATTTGTTCGTCCGACATTCCCGAAAATAAGCCGGCAGATTCAAGGGTTGATATGTTGAACATTTCAACGTTATCAATATAAAATTGCGCTCCTTTAACTGAATTAAAATATAATGCATTTTTATTTGCTGTTGGTGCGATTATTCCACTTACAACTTGATTACCTAAACTTAAAGTTGGAAAATTAACGATGTTTTGGCTTATAGACCCCAAAAACCAAAATCCATAGTCTGCGGCTGTTCCTTTGGTAGTATAATCAAGGTTTAAATAATAATAATACTTTTCATTTTTAATAAAATTAAACATTTGTTTTGCGTTTGCAATAGAAACCGAACTATCTAAAAACAGTCGTCCGCTTGATAATTGCCCATTAACTACAATCCAACTATCATACTCTTCACTAAAATCCCCGTTCGTTATTAGCTTAAACGCAATCAAAGGGGGGCCAATCATGTTTCCGTTATCATTTTTTGAGTAATATATGTGTTCGGGGTTGTAATCTCCAATAAACTGCCCGTTAGAGATAAGATTTTCAAGCGTATAACGGCTTTGAGCGTTGGCCCTAGTACCTAGTAAGGACATAGACATAAAAATTGCGCATATCGCGATTATTAACTTTTTTGTCATTGCCACACCACTTTCTTCAAAATTATTACGAAAAACATGCCGCCGAAAAGTACAGTCCATACTGGCAGCCCTAACAGTTCCCACGTAAAAAATGGTACGAGTATGTTGTTGATGAATTGTTGGGCTGTTTTCCATAACCATTGAATAGCTTCCCATGGGTTCGTGCTCATATTATTTACCTAGTGAGCGCAGAAACCATTTTAGAAGAGGGAATAGAAACGGCATGAATAACAACCAACCTATGGAAACGTTGGGTATTATCTCAATCTCTACGATCTCGCCAAATCCCGCAACCATACTTCCTATCCATGTTGTATCTACGGTTTCGGATAACCCCGCGTTGTAGCCTGCTATGTAGGCGGGCATGTTTGAGTCTATTACTTCCCATGCTTCGTTATATCCTGCTAAACGGCCTTGTTCTATTCCTTGTAACCTGCCATATTCTTGTGCATCTTCTGTTATGGATTCATAGGCTTTGTGTGTGTCTCGTTCGCCGGTTATATAACCACTCATCCATGCCTGGTTAATATCTTCTTCCCTGGTTGGGAATCCATAGAACGCTATGTTTGTTTCAACGTCTATCTTGTCGGCATCTGTGTAGTATTCCAAGACTGACAAATTTCCAAAGGTTGCTTCATAGCTTAGTATTATTTTGTATATTTGGGTATCAAGATAAATGTCTGTGTCTTGGAATTGAGATGTAACGGGAAGATGCCTTAACTCGATCGGTTGTCCGTATTCGATATATGCCTCGCCTGTTGGTGCTGTTCTCATTGGTTGAAAGTATACGTGAATAAGGTCCGTGTCTGTTATGTCGTGGTCGTCTAGCACTGTATCATAATAATGTAACTCCCAAGGGATAAGGTTATCATGTGCATCGAGTTCTAGTTTTGAGATGTTGTAAGATTTGTCTAGGACTTGAATGTTCGAATGAACATTTATTGTTATTTTATTGTTTTCGATAAAGTTCGAACATAATATATCGAGTTCATCTTCGGCTGACGTCCAGTCGAAGTCGGTATATATAAGCTTTATTTCATCGAAGTATGATGATCCTGTGTACGCTTTAACGGGAGTTATAAAAGCTAAGGCCGTGAGTATTCCCACGGCCAAAGTCATTAAATAATTCCGAACGCGTTTAGTATTAAACCTAATACCAATACACCCCCTAAAATGGCCAAGCCATTATGAATTGTTTTGAATATCTTCTGTTTGAGTTGCTTCTTTTTCTCTTCTGTCATTTTGTTAGCCTCTCAGCTTGAAAAGTCCGCGAACCCATTGGAACATTTTGTTTGCGAGCATCCAACCCAAGCCGACTACTCCGAGCGTTCCGGGTACTGTAAGAGCGGTCGTTGTGCTATCGTAAAAGATGTCAACGGTTGCGGTTACTGTGTCCGCGAAGATACCTACGACTGCCGGGCCTACTTCTCCGATAACTTGAATGACGTCTGTTACGATTGAAAGGTACGCAAAACCTTGTAAAAATAGATTACCTAAACTTAGTAAAAATACTGTCATTTATTTCGTTCCCCCTTTCTCGAAAGATTTAAACACGTTGTCGATGTCTGTGATTGCCATTTTCATCTGGTCATTCACAAAGATTTCTTGAATGACAATGCCACGCCATTTGATTACCAGTACTTCAAACGTGCTTTTGTTGTCTTTGCCTGTCTTTGTAACGGTTGTTGCTGTGAACATGATAATCCTTTCTGAATCGGCGTTGGTCGCTACCCTTATGCAATCATTATATATTATGAAAAATGGGCTGTCAAGGTTTTTTGATTTTTTGGCCTGACCGGACGCAAGGCAGGGAACGTATTCGGAAGAAAAAGTGATCTTTTTTTCTTGTTTTTCGAGTGGCCGAGGCGGTGTCTTTCCAACCCGCCGAGGGTAAAGCCGTAGTGTTTGATTTCTGAAAACACAAGGCCGAAAGCCGAGAAAAGAAAAAAAATCACTTCGGTACTTTTAGAAAAAAGCTTTTTTGTTTTCACGGCCACGGCTAGGGTGGCGGTATTCGTGTGGCGGCATGCATCCTTTACCGGCTTGGCCGGCTTTAAAGGTCATGCCGTAGGGTAGCATTTTTAATCTTTATCTTGTAAAAAGCGTGTCTCGCGCATTATGCGCGCGCGGGCGCATATACTTGTATAGTGTCCGCGCGCGCTTATGCCATGTATATTTTTTACAAGATAAAGAAAAAGCGGTTATGATTAAACCGCTTTTATTGTTACAAAATCTTTTCCGAACAAATCCCACGCGTCTTTGATACATGGCTTTATTAACTTTCGTGAGCGATAGTAGGTATAGCCTTGTGGTTGCTTTGAAAGGTATGGAACAAGATATTCTAGTACGTGGTCTATTCTTGTTACTTCGGTTATTGTTAAGCGTGCTTTCCATTTTTGCCTCATTTCGTTTGCGTCGATGTAATTAAAGCCCATGATTAGTGCGTGTATATGATACCCTCCGGAAGCGTGTTTTTCTAGTACATGAAGATAACGCTCTATATT
>JAAZCB010000860.1 GCA_012513545.1 Clostridiaceae bacterium | reverse complement strand
TACTATGGTATTGATCTGAAAATCTTAAGAGAGCTAACTGATGACGATTGGCAAGGGCGTATTAAAGATATACATATCGAATTAACGGCTAAAACCCTTGTAAGCAGCAAGGATAAACCAATATCAGTTAAGCTCAATATAGTGCCTAAGGATGAAAGGCAAAAAGCAGTCATAGAAAACCTCCAGAATAATGACAGGTTGAAGTTGCCTTCTAGTCCTAATTTGTGCTTCTTAGACGAGAAAGGGCAAGTTGCCAGTGAAGAAATGCGGTTTTGGCTACCTAGACAATTATCAATTCTAGATAAAGAAGAAGGTGGGCCATATAATGAAGAAATTATACTGGAAGATAAATATATAGAAGTGAATGACGGAGAGGGGAATGGGGAATTGGTCAAAATAGATCTTCTTATTGTTACATATTTTGTCGAGTCATTCAGTGCAGAGATAATAAGTCATGGAGAACAAGTTGTAGATGCAATTCTTAAAGATTTTAATACAAATGATATTGAGTATGTTAAAAGGAACAAGTAATAAAAGGGGGGGCAGGATTTTCTTATATAAGGCATGAAGGAATGCACCCGTTTCGATCAGTACTCAACAATGGCAGGTTCGAGTGAACTTGGATGGGGTGAACATTAGATGTTGCTAAGCAAGATTTTGGAAACAATGGGTTATGTAGAGAATTATAAGCTGATAAATGAGAAGTCATTTGATTATTTAGCCTTGACTGAATCGGAGATAAAATATTCAAACTGTGTGTTTCTGGATTCCGATAAATATATAGATAAGATAAAGGGCAGTGTTCGAATGGTTTTAACTACTGAAGAAATAGTGCCAATGTTAGCAAACAAATCTTTTGGGTTATGTGTAGTTAAAGAGCCCCGGAAGATGTTTTTTGAAATCCATAATTATTTGTCAGATAAAGATGGTTATGCAAGGAAGCAATATGAAACAACCATTGGACAGAATTGTGAGATTAGTACCTTGGCAAGCATAGCGAAAAACAATATTGAAATAGGAAAGAATGTTATAATCGAAGAATTCGTTGTAATAAGGGAAAACTCAATTATTGGAGATAACTCAATTATTAGAGCTGGAAGTATAATTGGCGGAGTTGGGTTTGAATTCAAAAGAAGTGATTATGGGATTACAAACGTTGTACATTCTGGTGGAGTAATAATTGGCAAAAATGTGGAGATTCAATACAACACTTGTATTGATAGGGCTATCTATCCATGGGATGACACGATCATTGGCGATTATAGCAAAATAGATAATCTGGTCCATATTGCACATGGGGCGAAAATACATAACAATGTAATGATTGTAGCCAATTCAGGTATTGGCGGCAGGACTATTATAAAAGATAATACTTGGATTGGCTTCGGAGTTACTGTAAAAAACGGTATAGTTGTTGGTGAAAATGCCAGGGCTAATATGGGAGCGGTAGTCACAAAGTCAATTTCTGATCATGGCAGTGTAACTGGCAATTTTGCTATTGATCATGAGAAGTTTATACAGAATATGAAAAGGTCAATAACGGATGATTAAGCTTATTTGGAGGTAAGGTATAAGTGCAGTTTCGTGATTTGAAGGCTCAGTATCAGTCTTTGAAGACTGATATCGATCAGGCAGTGCAAAGGGTTTTAAATGATTGTAATTTTATTTCCGGTCAGCAGGTAAGGGAGCTGGAGGAGAGTCTGGCGGCCTATACGGGGGTGAAGCATTGTATTGCCTGTGCCAATGGGACAGATGCTCTCAGTTTACCGTTGATGGCTTGGGATATAAAAGCGGGGGATGCGGTATTCGTGCCGGATTTTACTTTCTTTGCCACCGGGGAAGTGGTGTCACTGGCGGGGGCGGTGCC
>JAAZCB010000859.1 GCA_012513545.1 Clostridiaceae bacterium | reverse complement strand
GATCGCAGAATAACTAGCCCTCAAATACCTTTGGACCCTTTGGTGAGCTGGTGGCTCACTTTTATATGAGCAAAAGTGGCTCAGTTTTTAATCAGCACAGTGGTTCACTTTTTGGTTGACAATCGCAAAGAAACATTGGAACGACTAAGAAAAAGTTACCAAAACGCGATGGGCAAAGGAAAGGATGAGTAGACAATGCTTTTTGATACTATTAAACATACGGCCCATAGAGCTAAAGAATGGACCACCCAACACAAAACTGAGATTATCATATTCGGAGGGATAGGCTTGTGCATTGGCGTTGGTGTATGGGGTAACAAACTAATCAACATGGTTGAGCCAGTACTCAAGACCGTAGTCCCCCCAAGATTGTCGGCCATGACTACCACGCTGAAAACTAGTGTTGTTGAAACATTCAGAGATGAAAGCGAAGAAGTGCGTGAGATTTTAAGGCGTGGATACATCCGTAATCTTCCTGCCGGACAGCATGCGTCACTCGCAAAGATTATTGAAGCTGCGCAAAAAGGTGTTGAGCTAAGAACAGGTGAAACCTTCGTTAATCCCTGTACCGTGAGAATTAAATGTGCTTAATTAACTGCAATTCTAACTATTTTATCCAACCACCTATACTTAGAATACTTTCATTTACAAAAGTTCTACATTCCAAAGCTTTTTCAAATGGCAGATACCTAGTGTGAGCGGGAGGATTCCTAAACTGTTCTCTGTTTTTATGGCTTAGCATTTTCTCAATATTTTTGTTTTGCAAATTCATCATGCCCTCTTCATTTAGAATATTCTTTAGCGCTTTGTACAAAACATTTGCAATTTCGTCATTATTATCATATTGGGATCCTAGATATTTTACGAAATATTCTAATGGTCCTAACATCAAGCCATTAGTAGGGTTACCGGGATTTACAATTTTTTTAAACTCCTTAATCAGTATCTCCCACTTAGTCCTATATCTATTTTGGGCCTTGCCAGAGAGCTTTTCTAGATTTAGGTTGTACTTGGTTTCAAGATCATTTATTGAAACCAAAGATAAAAGTGGTAATACCATTTTTTGATTGAATTCAACTTCCAAAATTCTAAAATAGGATAACGAAAGCATTCCTGCATCCTTCCATCCATAATCCTCTTCCATCGCCTTATTATATTGCCATTCGGCGGAACTATAAGCAATTCTGCCCTTATCGGAAAGTATTGATATGACTTTTTTGGCTTTTACTTCATTCTCGGCGTTATCCATATTAATATTAGCTCTTTTTAGAGCTTCAAATAATTTGTCTGATTTTCTTCCTGATAAGCTACTTTCAACATATGCTAGGCTAATTAATTCATAAGCCCGATTATCCCCATTTGCTCCGAACTTCTCCAAATCAGTTAAATTTTCTTCTATGTTATATATATAATCATTTACGAAGCCTAGCTTTAATAGAGCCATTAATGCCAAAGAAGTATTTTCGAAGGATTTGTCAGGATTATTATAAATCAGAGTGCTCAAAGTCCACTCTATAATTTCCTCTCGGCATAACCCTATTCCATTCTCTCTTGCATAATCAAGATTTATAAATTTCGAAATGTCTCCATGATATAAATCAAGTGCTAAGGATAATTGTTCTAGTCTTGACTGAATCCTATCCGGAATTTTGACTTCTTCTATAAGCGATTCATGATATAAAATATCATCTACAATATCAATCCCTTCCAAGGCTATGTTAACAAAGTTTCTGTACACCTTACCTATTAATGCGTCATCTTCGATAGCAACACTTTTGTTGGCAAATTCGATTTCATTTCCAAAGCAAGTCTGAAGTTCTTCCTCATCCAATTTATCGATATTAGCGTTACATATTAAGGTTTGAAGTAAATATATTATATAGATTCCACTAATCCTTTGTTTTATCTCCCCAAAATACTTAAAAAAGCTTAGAAAATCTCCCATCGTAGCAAAGCATTCCATGATCATTGCCGATGCTGCAGGATAATCAATTTCACCGGGATTAACCCTTTGAGCACATCTTACAGCAGCCTCATATTCTTCATTGTTATAATGCGCTAGCGCCTCTAAGTAATAATCTTCACCCTCATCTAAATTGCGCAATTTCCCTAAAAGCTTGAAAGCTGTAGTTTTCTCCCTTCGTGCAACAGCAGCTAAAAACCTATGTTTTATCGTTAAACTATCAAGGTCCTTAATGTCTTCATCCAAATGTTGTATCTTGCTTGAATCATAAGAGTTAATAACTGCTAGCACCAAATTATCCAATTTTTCTAGCAATCCAAATAATAGCTTCCATTCGTTATATAATTCCAAATAGTGTTCTGCTAGTCTTTTATCCTTCTGTAAATCTTCCTCGGTATATTTTTGGTCAAACTGTTCCAGGTCATTTATTCGTTTAACATAAAGCATCATAAAGTAAAGGACTTGAGGTTCCTCCCCGTATGTATAATCAAGTATTGATTTATATCTAGGTTCAATCGTTGTATTGTTTACCTCAATATAGTATTTTCTTATATGTTCATAAAAGCCTATATAATCCGGTCTCTTTACAACAGTACGTATGCCATTAAACTTGGAAATTTCATTTTCGATTTTAACCATATTTTTGCGATACTTTTCAACGTTATTCAAATTATCATACATTGAAAGCACATGCCTCTTATATGGCTCGCTACCTAGTTTGCTTACCGCTTTTCCCCCACGCTTCGAGTTTGTTTTCATTACTGCGCCCCCGCTATTAGTTAATTTTCCATCTTTTTAACACCTGATTATATAATTATCCTCATATTAACTGTTGTCTCCTATTATAATGATTTTTTTATTCAGTTGGATTAAAAATCCAATGTAACACCCAGAACATTACCTAGGCCTACCAGTGCTACCAAACTTGCCTGCTTTTTGGCCGTTTTAATATTGCGTATATAGCTAACAGACCTATCAATCAGTTCTGATTGATAGGTCTAGGTAACATTCTCCCCTCTTGTATAGTTGCTATAGCCGGAAATGTCAGCAAGGCTAGTACGATACTGAAGAAGTAACAGAAGCGAATGATATTGAATTAATGCCTATGCTTCAATGGTTGTACCATCCTTAAAACAAAACACTAGCCTGCTATCCGGCAATACAGTGACTTTGTCAACAATAGCTGTCCATAACTTTTCATCAAATTCCTCAATAATTAACGGCCGGGTTTCTATATCCCGGATAAAAGAATCTATAGTTTTATACTGTTCACCGCGCTTCATAAGGAGCGTTTTCAGTTCGGCAGCCCTCTTGGTCGCTATCCGGTGCCGCTCTGTATACTCCTTATGCCGTTCGTTAAATTCATCTTGATTAACTGCAAAGCGGGCATTTTCATTAATGGATCTTCTCGTAAGTTCATAAACAATTTCAATTTCGCGCTGCAGTTCCGCAAGTTCCGTTTCAATCCCGGTGCGGTCGCATAAGACTTCAATAACCATCCGACAGTTTGCAAGCAGCTCATCCCGATTGCCCATCAATATACTAACCGCAGTCAGAAACCGCTGCTTAATCTCATCCTCGGTTAGATGGGGTGTTGAGCAGGGTTTGTCCTTTCTATACTTCTCATTGCATCTCCAAATAGTACGCCGGTACTTGGTGTTTGAGCCCCAGACCTTCGATCCATAAAAACCGCCGCAATCACCACAAATGATTTTTGCCGAGAATGGGCTGTGACAACTGACTGGCCGACCTATCTTTCTTCTACGGTCCATCTCAATCTGCACCGCATCGAACTCGTCTGGCTCAATAATGGCAGGATGGCTGTTCTGCACATAGTATTGGGGAACCTCTCCCTCGTTGACTTTCGTGGTTTTGGTCAGAAAATCCACAGTGAAGCGTTTTTGGAGCAGCGCATCACCCTTGTATTTTTCGTTAGTCAAAATGCTTATAACTGTAGCCACCTGCCAGGTCTTCTTCCCGGCTGGAGAGGGAACACCTTGATTGACAAGGTGTCTGGCGATGCTTGAAGGCGTTTGACCCTGAAGAAACATCCTGTAAATCAGACGCACAACTTCAGCTTCTTTTTCTACTATTTTGGGCAACCCGTTCTCGCCCTTTTCGTAACCGAGGAAGTGGGCGTAAGGAATACTAACTTTACCGTCCGCCATACGTTTGCGCTGACCCCAGGTTACATTTTCAGAAATCGAACGACTTTCCTCCTGAGCTAAGCTGGACATAATGGTGATTAGAAGTTCCCCCTTACTGTCCAGGGTGTAGATGTTCTCCTTTTCAAAATACACCTCTACGCCTTTTTCTTTTAACTGGCGCACTGTAACCAGAGAATCAACTGTATTTCTCGCAAAGCGACTGACTGATTTGGTAATAATTAAATCCATCTTGCCGTCCAGAGCATCCGTAACCATTTGCTTAAATCCATCACGCTTTTTAGTGTTGGTGGCACTTATACCTTCATCGGGATGACAAGGGGACGGTTCTATTGTCACGAAATAGTTGCTGTGGTAAAATGGCGTATAATTAACTTTGGAGGAAAAGGAGAGTTCATATGCCCAGAAACCAGCGGATATTGAGCAAAACCGGGAACCTATTGAATATTCTTGTGCGGCGAAACCGCAGTTCCGGAGATTTGGAAACCGCCTGTCCCGGAACTGGAACCGCACTTGATAGATGACAATAGAACCGTCCGAGACTACTGAAAAAGTACCATTTGAATGTCTTTTCCGTCTTCAATTAAAAACGTTAATGCCTTAAGAATACCATTTTTACGGCTTTAAAGAGAATGTGTTTTGTTGCTTACGACGCCTTAGATTAGCAAATCCACGACTTTTTCAGTGGTCTCGAACCGTCCCTTTGCCATCTATTATAATGGAGTTTGCAGGCGTGACCTTAAAAATAACTTACGGCTAGTATTTCATACTTAAATAGCAGAGGATTCATTGGTGGTAGAAGATAGAAAACCTAAATCTTAAACCTGATGATTTGGCAAGGATTACAAATATGAAAAGAGTAGATATCATTATGAAGTCAAGAATTTTCTTAATCATAAATTATATAACAATAGAGAATTGAATAGTCTTTTTACATTCCGCCTTGGTAATTACTCGGACCGTAAAACAATTGGCGTTTCTTCAGACGCATCTTGGAATCAAGTCTCTTTACTCGCTAAGAAACAGATGACAAGAGAACCGTCCCTTTGTCATTTACTGCGGTTGTTAATAAATAATTGCAGACACAAGGGGATCTGACCCCGAGTTATTGATAGAAAACAGTCCCGCTTAGCCGAAAATATCCATTATATCCATTATATTTTCAAGCAGATCAGGAGGGATTTTCTCGCTCGATAGAATCCCGCGTTTCAGAGCGCCGGCAACAATAAAATCTGCATCAACGTTATTATGAGTGCTGTACAGCTTCCTGGACGGACCCTGGTGAAATTTATGAATAGCCTCTTCCAAATCCCAGGAATCTATCTCACCAGACTTCCAGGATTGAAATACAGCAAATAACTTATCCAATTCCGCATCCAATTCGATTCTGTATACTTCTCCGGCCAACTCCTTTAATAAACGCCACTGGGCTTTGCTATACCTTGCATTATTATTCATGTTCTAACCCCTCGTATCAATAAATCAGATTCCGCATAAAACCCGTTGCTTAATCATAAATACCGCCCGTATAATCGCATACTCCTGATCTTGGTGAATTGACGATCGGCATGCACTCTTCATTTCCACATTCATGCTTACTCAAACAAGAATCACAGAGCCAGCCATCTCCATCAAAAACAATTGCAACAAATATTAGTAGCAGGTTTGCCACAGCAGGAACATTCAATAACAGGCGGATTGTTTCGAGCGAGCAGGGCAGTTTTTTTCTTTCTCTTTTTACCTTTGAATTCACCTACGACCTTCAGCTTCAAATAGGTGGTTGAACCCAAATCATATGCATGTTTAAACTGGGTTCCTACATCCAGAATATTTTCCAATTTTGTATTCATGCTTCTCTCTCCATAGTCTTTATCGGCATAAGATGAATACACTTGCCTGTTGATTTCAAATTGACTTAAATGACCGCAGCATTCCAACCATATGTCCCGCAGAAATTCATCCAGGTTTTTAACGTGGAACTTGCAGGTATGTCAATATAAATCCAATATTCCGGACTACGGAATCCCTGTACCATAATGCAATAATAGTGATCAGTTTTTTCATCTGCTACAATTATGTGTTCCGCTCATCTTGGTATACAATTTTCAAGATGCTTTTTCATTGCTATCTTACCGAAATTTCCACCGCAAAATATACATCGGCCTTCAGTTGTTTTGCCCATTTTGCCTATCTCCCCTTGTTATTTTCTATTTCATTTTTCCAACCTTTTAACAAGTTTCAGCATTTGTTAAAAATTATTATACACTGAAAGTAAATTTTGCGGGAATGGATTGAATGAGCCTTAGGTTCTTATCAACAAATATAGTGCCCCCGTTGTCAAGACACATTTCCAAAAAGAATAAGCTAAATGTGTCCCACCTCTTCTCATGATGCTAATTGAGTAAGATTCTGATGGTAAAAGTCAACGGGGTATCTATATCCAAGCGACCCATGTAGACGCTGCTCGTTGTAGAACCTGATGTATTGGTTTAAGCCTCTCCGCAGAGATTTCGGGGTTTCATACTCATTGAGATAGATGCTTTCGTACTTGAGCGTCCGGAAGAAGCGCTCGACAAAGATGTTATCCAGGGCTCGACCCTTTCCATCCATGGAGATCTTTTAGCTTATTTTTTGTCTCCGTGTGTCTCACTACCTGGGAGCAGTATACATTGCTCATAATAAAACATCCTTTCAAACTCTGAATTCATAATCGGAATTCTCGTCTGAAAGGATGCTCTTTCAACTATTTACACTTTTTTCTGGGGTCTCAATATTTTCGATGCTTAAGAATTACGCACGATCCGGTCTTGCACAGTAGGTACTTTTAAGTGATTTCCCGATGGGCTTGGTCGCCACAATTTTAGAATTTTCAGCAATTAGAT
>JAAZCB010000007.1 GCA_012513545.1 Clostridiaceae bacterium | reverse complement strand
TCATTTAAGATACGGTACATTACTGTATCTCCTAATGAAGCTAATCAATACATCCCCGACAAAACTAAAACCCTTTTGGTTTGGTCTGCTGGGGATATTTTTTAGTTCTGCAGACAATCTGCTATAAAGAAGGGCATACACAATGTGAGTGACCGTGATTCTTCATGGTGATGGGTAAAAAAATAATTTATCTATAACGATTTTTTTAATAATGTGGCAATTTTAAATTATATTATTATGCTTAATAATTCTTCGATACTAATTACAGGTGGTACTGGCTCGTTTGGTAATACATTTGTGCCCATGACCCTTAAAAATTATAATCCTAAACAAATTGTTATTTATTCCCGCGACGAAATGAAACAGTGGGAAATGGCACAAAAATTTGAAGGAGACCCTCGTGTTCGGTTTGTAATAGGTGATGTACGAGACAAAGACCGGTTAACAAGTGCTCTTGAAGGAATCGACTTTGTGGTTCATGCTGCCGCAACTAAAATAGTCCCTACTGCAGAGTATAATCCATCTGAATGCATTAAGACAAATATAAATGGTGCCATGAACGTTATTGACTCTTGTATAAAACAGGGGGTTAAACGTGTTGTCGCATTATCAACAGATAAAGCGAGTAACCCTATCAACTTGTACGGAGCAACTAAACTTGCATCTGATAAACTATTCGTTGCTTCAAACTCATTTCTTGGAACTCATTCAACTCGTTTTGCAATTGTTAGATACGGAAATGTAATGGGGTCAAGAGGATCCGTTATCCCTTTTTTTAATTCTCTTGCACATACTGGTGAACTTCCAATCACTGACATAAGGATGACTCGCTTTATGATAACCTTAGAGCAAGGTGTTCAGCTTGTTTGGCATGCATTTAATGATATGCAGGGTGGTGAAATATATGTAAAAAAAATACCTTCAATGACTATTACTGATATCGCAAAGGCAGTTGCTCCAGATGCAAAACACAGAATAATTGGAATTCGCCCCGGAGAAAAAATCCATGAACAAATGATTGGAATAGAAGATGCTCCACATACCTATGAATATGATAGCTACTTCAAAATTCTTCCCGCAATACATAACTGGTCATCTAATCCTGAACGCATTAACGGCGGAATTAAAGTTAAAGAGGGCTTTATGTACACATCTGACAATAACACGGAATGGATGTCTGTCGATAAATTAAGTCAATGGATAAATCAACATAAGGCTAAAATTGGCACTATATAACAGGTTATGAGAGAAAAAGTATTTATAACTGGGGGATCTGGTCTTCTCGCTTTAAACTGGGCATTAACAATTAGAGAAAACTACTCTGTAGTACTCGGTCTATTCGATAAGGATATTTATTTAACAGATGTTCAAGTTCAATACATTAGTCTCGAATCTGTCTATGATTTTATAAAAGTCCTTGAGACTATTCAGCCCAGTCTTGTAATACACACAGCTGGTCTCACAAATGTTGAGACATGTGAGGCTTATCCTGATCTGGCACAACATATAAATGTGGATCTTTCTATCAATGTCGCAAAAGCATGTTCCAATTTGAAATTGCCCCAAATCCATATTTCTACTGATCACCTTTATTCGGGTAATGACTCACTAATTAAAGAAACCACTCCAACATCTCCATTAAAT
>JAAZCB010000858.1 GCA_012513545.1 Clostridiaceae bacterium | reverse complement strand
GGCGCACTTGTTAACACCCAAAATTACACAAAGCTGTAATTAACAAGAGAGCTGCTTTTCATAACCAAAATGAAATACTGTGATATCAAGAGATATTGAAAGAAAATGAAAGTTTATTAAGGGAGGAATTAATATGATCGATTCTTTAACTTTAATAACAACTGCAGAGGTTCCCAGGGATATACTTAGGACTTGGGTGCCTCCAACAACTTATAATCACGATCATGATGGAGCGAGACACTATAATGTATATAAATATCAACATGGTGGTACATACTCTCCGCGAGTTACTTATACAGTAGAATCTCGTAAACTGAAAGTAAGTATCCCTTCGCTGCCACGATTCTACAATGGCACAAGTGCGGTAGCTATTGATGATGATACTGTTCCAATGGCACTTGAACAAATCGAACGTTATGTTTTGGGGGCAGGTGTGGAGCAGGTACCTGAAATTAATACATGGCATGTAGCCTCAGCAGATATTTACTACGATTTTCAAGCAGGAACTGAAATTGCCAATTATATGCATGCTTTCAGTCAGATAAAATTAGCTAGTTATATTACCTCGACATACGGTAATGAGACTGTATCATGGATTAGTAATTGTAGACATCGCGACATAAAATTTTACGATAGACACGCCAAATGCATCAATCAACATGATGACCCTGTCACAACTCATTTCAGCCAAGGTGTTATTCGCTTCGAAGTAAAAACACGTGGTTCTGATTATCGTCAACAGGTTGAATTCACAGATATTGGTCATATATATAAAAGCAATGTCATCATTCCAAAACTCCGAGGTTTCCTAAGTAATCTGCGTCTTAATAATCTTATAATAAGTAACACTCGTGACATTCAAAGAGCACTAGTTCAAACCTATGGGGAAAATCGAGCAAGGATATTATATGGTTTCCTACAAGCCCAACTACGAGGAACCACTATCAATGTTCACAGATCCACAATCTATCGTTATAAGAGGGACTTGAAGGCGCTAAACATTGCTCCTGTCATTGGTATAAGGAGATTGCCTGCGCTTGAGATTACGCAAATCCCAAACACCGTGGAACGATTAGCCGAGGTAAATGCATATCGGCAACAATTAACTTAAACTGCAAAAGACGAGGTTACACAACGAATAAGATTAGCAGTAAATGCTGAAGGTCAGCCTTGCTGCCTTCAAACAAGTATTACCCCCACAACGAAATAGTGCCAGTTGCAGATAATATATGACTTTATTGGGAATTTATTTGGTTGAACTGGTATAAATTGGCCATATTTAAACCTATAATGTGTAATTTTTTTAGTTGGAGAGGTAATGTAAATTTTGCAGTATAATAATTCAGGGGGCACACGCCCCCTCTTTTATTCTCTATTCTGTTTCAAAGGTATTTCCCACACAAATATAGTATTAATATTGCCATTTCCCAGGCAAAGTGCCAGTTCTTCAATTTACTCACGCAGGATGTTTTTTTCTAAGTGTTTTATGGTTTTTGAAATGGGTAAGGTGTTAAAACCCTGAAATTATAGGTATTATATATAAAAAAATATCAGACTGTCTCTTGCTCTTGGTCTCTGGGATTCTGATGCACAGAGAACTCCGCTAACCAAAACTAACGATTTTAAGGATCTTTCGGATTAAGGCTGCCTCTGCATTTCATTTTACTGGCTTTCTTTTTTTTATCTTTATGGGGACCAGCCCCGCTGCGAAGATAATGGGTAAAGCCGACAGGGACTTTAGCATACTTGCTCTTCAATTTTTTAACCATTAAGGTTATCTCCTTCATAACTTCAAATATCTGCGATTGAAGAAACCAATACCCTTTATGGGCTTTTGTTCAACATCCCTAGATCTCATTGGTTATTTATAACTTCTTAGGTTTAATGCTTTCCTTGATCTTAGCCATTGCTTTGCCTATAGGCAGACCAGCAAAGGGGAAGTACGGCTTAAAATAGTTCCAGGGTCGGGCTGTAATATTTTTATATCATCTATTCTTGAAACTTTCTAATATTTCATAGATAACTACTTGATTCGATATTCTATTAATGCTGCCCGTTAACTTACCCCCTTAATGAACATTCATATTTCCCCATTATTGCTTAATATCTTAGTGTTAATCTTCGCTAGAGATCTTTTCCTTTTCTTGTTCCATATACTCTTCCCGAATCTGTGATAAGGTTTTACCTGATTCTTTATGGACCGCAAAAACATAAGTCTGGATACTGGACCATCCGTAAATCTCCTTCAACCAGACTTGCATGGATTTTTCTTTATCGTCGGCCAGGACATTGCCATTAGCCAAAAGGGTTCCCTCATTTTCCTTGCCTTTGGCAACAATAACATCGCCTGCTTTCACAACCCCCCACTCCAGCATTTTATCGATTTTGGGCAAGGAACGCCTGGTAATCGTTTTCTTCTTACCGTTTGGCGGTAGCGATTTATCCATGAGGTTCACATAATAGTCATCGTAATTGGTTACTGGCAAAATCTTTTCTGTTTGGAGATAGAGGATCTCATTAATTTTATAAGGTATCAGTCGGTAGCAGCTGATGTCCACGTTGTTACTATTCAGCCAGGCTACAGCTGATAAAGTCTGTTCATCAAAGTTTGAGGCAACCAGTATGATCCGCTGTTTTTGATTAAAGTTCTGTTCTGCCCCATTAGCACTCAAGAATTCATTGAGTTTGCGGATCCCCAGCTCATAGGAAGTCAATTCTCCAAGTTCAAATTCCGCGCGGTAAGTTTCGATATAGGGGGCATACACTTTTTTGACCAGACTATCAGGCGTGTCAATCGTAGCATAACTAGCAGCGTATCGGATCGCCTGGAATTCAAAAGCCTCTTTTCTGCCTTCAATATCGCTGCGGTCTCTCTTGATCTCGATCAATACAATACTACCATTATTATCAACCGCCGTTAAATCGCTGCGCCCCAGCATTTCATTTTTAACTTGCCTACCTACAATAAGCATGGATTCCTCATCATCGCATAACATATCGATGCTGCATCGTAAAATTTCTTCTATGTCATTTTCCACCATGCCCAGATCTGAAAAAGTTACCGCTTCGATTTTCTCCGCCTTTTTATCTTTAATGCTGTACACGTTGCTACCTCCTTAGCAAAAACTATCTCTTCAGCCTTATGCTCAGTCTCCAGGGACGATTTACATCTTATCAGATGTTCACCTATGGACTGTCATTAAACGATGAATACACATCCAGCATCATCAGATCCATGAGCTGGGTTTTAAATGTCTCGTCCTTTAATATTTTGCCGTAGAAACCATGGTTTTTATCATATTCCTGTATAACCCCATCCAGGAATGCAGGTATGAAAGCATGTTTAAAATCATCATAGGTATTGACTCTCGCCTTCAGTTCCAGGTCTTTATTGGCCTTAAGATTCAGTCTGATCTGCTCAACCGCCAGCTTCTCTGATTCGGAGAAATCTGTCCCATGTCTTTCATTCAATGTATTGATGATATTGCTGAGAAAATCAGTTTCATCTTCCACAGCTTGGCCACTGCCGATCTTGATGTCAAGACCTTCACTTTCACCTTCCTCAAGCTTGATTTGACCTTCGGATTGTTTCTTAAGAGAATAGTATTCCAGTAAAACCTTATCCGTTATATCCACCCCGCCTGGACTGGCGATCTCGATCTTCTTGATCAAGAATCGAAGATAAATGTTTAATCTGTGCATCTCTGTATCGATAAATGGTGCCACCTGGATGATCAGCGTATATAGATTGATGAATTTACCCAGCAGATTTTTAAAATCTATCAGTTCTTCTCTGGTAAAGTCCACCGTCCGTTTCACCGAATTATCAATGGCGTTGTTCATGGTGCTGATGTCAGCTTTGGTGTGTTTGACTTTGTAATAGATATCCGTAAAAGTCTTGACATCATCCTTGTCGATCACCTTTCGATCAAAGATATCATTGGCGATGCCGTAAATAT
>JAAZCB010000857.1 GCA_012513545.1 Clostridiaceae bacterium | reverse complement strand
GCTGTTATTTGGGTCATATTTTCTTGTAGCTTGGTGAAAACTTCTTATCTCATTGATTTTCCAGTCAATCGCATGTCCTATTGCAATCCTTACATCTGCCCTTAGAAATTCATTAATCTCATACATATCCTGGTAAGACCCACAGTCTAAAACTAAAAACTCGTAGTCCTCCTTGTACCTGGATATAAATTCCTGATAGTCAATATTCCAATAATAGTCCACTCCCCTGTACTTGAAAAATTTACTGTCAGAGTTTTTTACCACTTCCACTATTGTGCAGATTTCTTTAAACGCCCCGCTGTGGTTTAATTCCAATATTGCAGTTTTGTACCTTGAACAAAGAAAATTCGCAAGCATTATTGCTGTATGGGTTACTCCAACCCCTTGACTTACACCGAGAATAGCAATTTCATTTGTACCTAGCGAGAAGAATTCTTTCTTAGCGTCTGTTTTTCTCTTTACTTCGCCATTATCATAACTTTTATCAGGTAAATTCACATTCTCCAGAAGAACTGTGTCCAGCAATACTGTATCCTCAATGTTGTTTCCCTCACCAATAGCTGCTTCAAATCCTTTTCTCCCATCCTTTTGCAACTTTCTTGAGCTTTTTTCGGTTACTTCTTCATTAAGCTCAAGCGCACCCATTTGTGCAATTGAATTATTCAGTGCAACTCTCATTTCCGCTGCAGTGGTGTACCTGTCTGCTGCTCTGTACGCACAGGCTTTTAAAATTATTTTCCCCAATTCATCTCCTGCCTTTTTCGGCATCGGAAGAGGCTCACCAGCCAACCTTCTTTCAATGGCCTGTTCGTTATCCTCTCTTCTTAGTCTTTGGTCAGAATCAGGCGTAAAGGGCAGTCTTCCCATATTCAGAAGCCTGTATAAAACCATTCCGAGCGAATAAATGTCCACACGGCTGTCATAGCGTTCCCCCTTAAAAACTTCCGGCGCCATATAAAGAGGGGTTCCCTTCATTGAAGCCATTTTCCCGCTCCTGGCAAATTCCCTTGCAATACCGAAATCTCCAAGCTTGAAGGCCCCCTTTTGAGACACAAAAATATTTTCATCCTTGATATCTCTGTGAATTATATTCATTTTCTCACAGGTTTCAAGTGCAGAGCATATATCTGTGCCAATTCTGACAACTTCCTCCCTCGTAAGCCTTCTTCCGGACATCAGGTCAACAAGCGAAGTGACATATTCCATTTTTATAAGTATGTCCCAGCCAAGCCCTTCTTTCCTTCTCTCCACAGTATGGTCTTCATAGCTGACAATATTACTATGCCCGCGCAATTGATACAAGAGGCTTATTTCAGTTACTATATTCTTAACAATATCCTCAAAATATCCGGTAAGCTCTTCATCACTGCTGTTTGCCGTAAGCCTGGCTTCTCTGTACTGTTCATGTGTTGGAACAGTTAAAAGTTTAACTGCTGAAGAATATTTGCTACCAAAAACGTCTTTGGAAATCCTGTATACCCTTCCAAAACTCCCCTTGCCTATTAACTCCTCAACGGTCCAGCTTCCCCATAAAGGCTGATATTTCAAAATCGGATCATTTTGTGATATCAATTTTTTCACCCCTCGTGAATAATTATTTCTTCAGGCTGTTCATAGGCTGCAATATTATTGATCTTTAATACAATTACTGTTATGTTATCCCTTCCTCCAGATGCAATTGCCTCTTTAACCAGTCTTTTTGCACATTCGGATGCACTGCCTTTTTTTTGCATTATTTTTTCAACCATTTCTTCCTCAAGCATTTCTGTAAGACCGTCGCTGGCTATAAGGAAACTATCCCCTTTATTGATTTCAATCACCTGGGAAAAATGTGCACTTACTTCTCCTTCTTCAGGTGCCATACCAAGATATCTGGACAGCAAATGCCTGCTATAATGGTTCTTTGCTTCACTTTCAGTCAGAATCCTCATTTTTATAAGTCTCTGCGCTTGAGTATGATCTTCAGTAATAAGGGTCAATTTGCCGCCTCTCATATGATACGCCCTGCTGTCACCAACGTTTAGCGCAAAAGCATACCCGTCCTTTATTACAAGTGCAGCTAAGGTAGTTCCCATTCCTTTGTCTTCCACATCTGAGGCCTCATAATATATTTTATCATTCAGGGCCCCAATAAACTTATTTATCGTTTTAAAGTCAGGATCACTAAACTCCTTTAATTGTTTAATAGCTCCTGCAGCAATACAGGACGCTTTTTCACCTGAGTTCATGCCACCCATTCCATCACAAACAGCAAAAAGATACCGACCACTTTTCTTCGTGAACGCAAGACCTGCACAGGGTGTTTTTACACTGTCCGAAATCTCTCCATCAAAATAGAAATTATCTTCGTTACTTTCGCGGACCAGTCCCACATGCGTCTCGACTGCTGCTTCAAGGTTAATAATATGTTTCATTTGCTTTCTCCTACCGACAATATAATCTACAGGTTGATGTCAAATCACTCCCAGTTCTTCCATACCTCAGGCTTATAACCCACTGTAGCCTGTTTACCGTTCCGTACAACAGGAGTCCTGTAAAGCCTGGGGTTCTTAAAAAGAACCTCAGCCGCCACACTGCCCACACCAAGCTGCTGCATGTTAAGAAGCTTGTATTCTTTTGGCCTGCTATCAATCATATCCTTCAAGCCTACTGCTGCTTTTACGCTTTCAAATTCGCCTTTGCTCAATCCATACTCGTGCAAGTCAACGTATTGGTATTTGATTTTCCTTTCCTTGAAATACCTTTCCGCCTTCCCTGTATCAAAACATTTCTTAGCGCCAAAAATCTGGATATTCACCTTATACCTCCACTCTTCTACCGTATGTCTGACAATTATTTCAAACCAAAAAAGGTGTAATCAATTTCGTTCTCTATATAAACTGATTATACAAAACTTATACTAATAATGGAATATGTTATTCTCCAGAACAAGTCAGGTATCAGTTATTATCCTTCAACCATACCATCAATCTTTACATGTTTTCACAAGTATGGTAACCTATTTCTATAGTATCATATCGTCCGCCTATGTTTTTTTGTATAAACTTATTCATAAATGCTATGCTATCATAATTGAACTATATTAGAGAAAGGATGATTAAGATGTCAGGATTGTTTGAAAAATCGATTAATATTGGCTTGGGTCTTTTTTCTTATTCCAGGGAAAAGGTTGAAGGCTTGGTAGATGAACTGGTAAATAAGGGAGAAGTAGCAAGAAAAGACGCAAAGGACATGGTGAATAATCTTGTAAAAAAAGGTGAAGAGCAAAAAGAAGAGCTTAAGAAGATGATACAGGATGAAATCAGGAATTCTCTTGAAAAAATGAACATAACCAGTAAGGATGAGCAGGTTATAAAAAATGACCTGAGAGAGCTAATAAGAAAAGAACTCTCAGATATATTAAAGGAACAGGGAATTGCAACAAAGGATGACCTCCTGAGCCTTAAAAAGGAGATAGGCTCCTGATAATTGCCACATGCAGATTAATTCGGCAAGTTAAGATAATAAGAATAAAACGGGTTGTGATATTAATTGATTCCTATAAATCGGAATAAGAATTTAAAAAGATTGCAGCACATAATACAAGTCTTTGTCAAGCATGGGTTTGGTACCCTTATTGACCAGACAGGCCTTTTACGTCATTTAAACCTCGGAAAAAAAATACTGCAAAAGGCCGGAGAAACCGAGTCTTTTAAGTACACCTCAGGCCAACGCTTAAGGCTGGCGCTGGAGGAATTGGGTCCTACCTTTATAAAGCTTGGACAAATTATCAGCACAAGGCCAGATATACTGTCTCCGGACATTATCAGGGAATTGGAAAAATTACAGGATTCTGTCCCCCCAATAAGCTTCGAAGAAGTAAAAAATGTAATCGAAGCAGAATTGAACGACAGTCTTTACAATATCTTTCTTAATTTTGAAGAAAGGCCTCTGGCTGCCGCCTCAATTGCGCAGGTGCATCCTGCACGGCTTTTATCCGGCAGACAGGTGGTTGTCAAGGTACAGAGACCTGATATAGAAAATATTATTGATGTTGATGTAAAAATCCTGAAGGATATCGCATATTTTATCGACCACCATACAAAGTATGGAAATCTGTATGATTTTGGTAAAATGGTAGAAGAGTTTGAGAATACTCTTAAAAATGAAATGGATTTCATGATTGAGGGTGACAATACAGAAACCTTCAGGAAAAATTTCAAGAACGACAAATATGCTACCTTTCCCTATATCAGCTGGATTCACACCACAAAACGTGTTCTTACCATGGAACTTGTTGACGGAATAAAGCTGAATGATTTTGAAGCACTGGAAAAAGCCGGTCTTGATCGCAAAATAATAGCCCGTAATCTTACATCTTCAATATTCAACCAGATATTAAGGGACGGCTTTTTTCATGCAGATCCACATCCGGGAAATATTATGGTGCTTGAAAACAACACTATAGCTTTTTTGGATTTAGGTATGGTAGGCAAATTAAGCGAAAACCGGAAAAATCAATTCTTAAAGATGCTTATGGGAATTACACTTAAGAACAGCAAGCTTATTATTGAAGGGATCGTAAATCTGGACGCTGTTAAGACTACCATTAATATGAAAAAGCTTGAAAAGGAAATAGATATTCTCAGGGATAAGTATTTGTCAATCCCATTAAGCGAAATTAAGATGGGTGATGCATTCAACCAGATCTTCAGTCTTGCTTTTTCATATAATATTGTCATACCGAATGAGTTTACAATGCTTGCTAAAACACTTATCACTCTAGAGGGAATTGTTGAAAAGCTTGACCCGGATCTTAGTGTTCTGGAAATTGCCGAGCCAATAACAGAAAAGTTGATGATAAGACTGTTTTCTCCTGAGAAGCTGGGGAAAGAAGTTTTAAGTGAGCTTATGGATTACGGAAACCTGACAAGGAAATTTCCTTCTTATATGTTGGGTCTTCTTGAAAAAGCAGAAAATGATGACATATCTATCGGCCTGAAATTCAAGGATTTCGAGAAAATAATCAAGCTCACAAACAAGATTTCAAATCGGCTTTCGTTCAGTATAATACTTCTGGCAGTCTGTATTGTTATTGCAGGCATACTCATCGGCTCCGGAATAAGTGCAAACACAGGCACCGAATCATATTTGCTCAATATTGCAATTTT